>QIDN01000280.1 GCA_003229345.1 Nitrospirota bacterium
CTCCTTACCGTTTTCAGCGGTGGTGATCTCATGCCCTTTTTTTTCTAACAGCCGGGTGGTTAGATCCAGATTCATCGGGTTGTCATCCGCCAGGAGAATTTTGTATGTGAGGGTGGACGTCATAAATCTTTCCAGGCTCCAATAATTTTGCCAACGATGGGTTGCGGGTTTTCGTTCAAATCGATGATCTGTATTTCTGCGTTGGGGTTGATCGGTCTTAAGATGAGCAAATTATCTTTTTGTTCCAGAAACTTGGCGGTTAGGCCTCCCTCATGATATATGGCAAACATCTTATTTTTAACAATTATTTTATCATCCCGGTCAATAACGACAATATCTCCGGGGTGGAGCATGGGTTCCATGGAATGGCCGTCCACCCGGCTGGCTACCAGATTGGTGCGTTTGCCGGCGGCGCGGATATGCAGGAGGACGTAATCTTCGATATTCTCCTGCGGGATGATCGGTTGTCCGGCGGCGATGGCCGATTCGGTAAGAGGTATCGAGACAAAATCTTCCCCGGCAATTTGGGGAACTTTTTGAGCGCTGGTGGTCTGGAAAATTTTGAGCTGAGGACTTTGAAACATTATGGATCCATCATCGGTGAGGGCGCACGGGTGGACCTCCAGAACTTCACTGCACTTCTGGATTAAATCACTTGAAAATAAGCACTTACCTTGCTCATAAAGCTCCAGCACCTGGGGAGAAAGGGATAATTTTGCGGCCATCTGCTGTTGCGACCACCCTCTTGAAATTCGGCATAGCCTAATTTTTTTAGCCATAATTAGATTCAAGATAGAGGTGGGCTGTTTTCCATATATCAGCCATTGCAGGTCAATTTGAAAGTATTCAGCAATTTTGGCAAGCGATTCGGTATCAGGTAACCCCTTACGCTGAAAGCATTTTCTGATGCCCTCATAGTTCAAGCCCACAGTTTTGCAATAAGCCGCCAGAGACGGTCCTTCCTGCAAAGCTAAAATTCTATTCAAAATTTCCGCAGAATTAAAGTTAGGCATACCAATATATTTAGTTGACTGGTGGGGTCAATTGTCCCATAATATAAATCTGAGTGGGACAAAAGTCCCATAAGTAAAGCAATTACAAGGGTCACCTGAGCGCTGAGTAATGTTTTAATATCTCATAAAATATTCCGTATTCCAATAGTATTATGGCCCTCAGGCTAAAAAACAATTTGATGCGTGAATGGACGCGATATTTGAAAAAAGCTCAATCCGATGCTGGGTGAGTCATCAGGTGATAAGGAGAGCCTAATGAAAAAATTGAGACTTGTTAAGACCAGCGTAAAGAAAGCCGCCCAACGGTTGTTTCATTGCCCGGTGGTGATCATCACCCTGGCCAACGGTGAGGTGATTAAAAGAGGTTGCGGCCGATCGGGGATGTCGGAATTTGATGCCTGCCTGAGATGTTTGTATTGCGGGAATTACCTGTATAAAAAGTCCCCCAGTTTGGAGTCCATGTGGTTTCACTTTCGCTGGGCCAGGGAATTTTGGAAGGTTCACAATACGCACGGCCGTGATTTTGTGAATGGGGTTCCGGTGACGGGGAATGCGGAAACTTTACCCTACCCCTGTCTGCCGGATCTAGCTGAGTCCAAGCCTCCTCGCTGGTTTCCATATTTTCTGAAGTACAGTGACCGGGAATTCCGGGAATATATGCTCAATTTTAAAACGGGTTGAAACCGACCATGCCTTCGACGAATCATAAAAATACGGTCTGTGCCGCCCACTCCACATCCTCCAAAGCCTGCGCTGGGGATGTGGTGAAGGTGGTTCTGCGTTCGGCGGATTCCATTGAACAGAGCGCTTTTCCTCATAGCTTGAGTTTGTGCCAGTACCACCATCAATTGGAATTGATGGTTTGGGGAATCAAAAAGTTTTTCGAGGTCTATAATTTATTAAACGCCAGCGATTGCGAAGATACTTCCAACAGTCGTTGGCAGGAGGCATTGGAACCTCTCCCGGACGATTCGCGTCTTTACTTCAGTTTGCCCGAAGAGCTGGAGTTCTGGCTCAACCGCCTGGCGGGAGATCTGTCCGATGGCAGTTGTCATCCCCGGTCAGAATTCGAGTATCTGAAAGAAGTGTCCATCGACTTGGGCGAGGCACGCTTGACGGACAAACAGTTGATGGCCGTGTGCATGGTGTTTTATGGCGGGGTGAAAAAAAAGCGTGCCGCCCAGGCAATGAACATCACCAGCCAGGCCCTGTCCGATCATGTTAAAGCCGCCCTCAAAAAAATCGGGGATAACCTGGCTCGTATTTAACGATTCCTTGCTATCCGGGAAAGGCCCAGGGGGGAGGGTGGCCTGGGCGGACGAAGGCTGTGCCATCGGTGCGTTTCCTTTGGTTTTCAAGGATCCGCTGCCATAGCGGGTGGCCGGGTGCGCTTTCCTGTGTTCGTATGAACAGCTTGGAGATGGGGTCCTGATAGATTTTTACCCACCCCGGCATTGTTTCCATAAAAGCATGAGGCGCTTCATTTTTCCTGGTCAGCACTAAAATGGTGGGGAAATCCCTGAGTAATGCCATCCCTTCCGGTTTGCCGTATGCAAAGGCCCGGTTCATTTCTATGATGTTTTCCGGGTAAGCCGTTCGGAACCGACCGTCGATGGATACCCGGGAGTTGGGTGACTTCCAGATCATGTATTCCCCCCAATCGAAGGGCACCACCAGATTCCCCTCCAGACCGTTGGCTGCCATGAATTGCGCGGCATAGGTCGGATAGATCAGGTGATCCACCCGGATTTTGAAATCGTCCGCTGCATATTGGTTCAGTTGTATGCCTACCATCAATACCGCAAACACTCCCAGGACGCCCTGAACGGCCCAGTGAAAATGATTGGATAAACGATCGTAATAAGGTTTGATGTCCCATCGCAACCAGCGCCCATAATGCAATAAGAGATAAGGTGCCAGAAGGATTACGGTGAGTACCGTGTG
>QIDN01000478.1 GCA_003229345.1 Nitrospirota bacterium
ACGTGAACCACCATCATGTAGGTGGTGAGAATCAGAGTCCAGAAAAGTAGCGACCCCTTCTGCCCGCCCCAGAACGAGGAAAATTTATAGAAGACATCGAGGTCTATGTTGGAATAGGCGGCAACGTATTGCAGGCTGAAGTCGTTGATCATGAAGGCCCGACACAATACGATGGAGGAGACCATCACACATCCCCATACGATGATGGGGGTCTTGTCGGCGCTCATAAAAACGTCGACGCGGTTGCTCCGGAAGGCCATCACATAGGAAACGATCCCGTAAAGGGCCGTCGCCAGGGCCAGCAATAATGCAAATTCTCCGATATCATTCATATGATAATTATCCTGTCGCCTCCGGCACGGCGGAATCCATTTGGGCTGAAGTCAGCACCGCATTGCCTCGATGACTCGGTTTGGGAATTAGATGGTAGTTTTTCCGGGCTGGATATTGGGTGATTCCAAAACAGGCGGTTTATCCTTACCATAAGGGACGTTTCCAGGATGGGTTTTGCCTGCTTCCTTTTCCGCTTCGTATTTAGAAGGACAACTGGTCATCAACGTATTCGCATGGAACACCCCGTCCCTGCCCAAAGTGCCTTCCACCACCACTTCCCGGCCATCTTCAAACATGTCGGGAGTAACCCCTTTATAGGTAACGGGTAGCGTCGCTTTATTCTCTTCAATCCGGAAGGAAACCAGAAGCGTATTGTCCGGGTTCCGGTTGATCGACCCGTTGACCACTTTGCCCTTCACCTTGATTCCGGCCCCATGATACTGGGCGGCGGCAACCGTCAACTCGTCCACCGTCAGGAAAAACTTGGAAGTGGTGCTGATGCTGGTGGTGATCAGGTAACCCACCGCCAGAACAATCAAAACGCTGCCAATAACAAATTTGATCTGCTTGTGTTTCATTTTATATGCGCTCAGCCCCGGAACCGGGTTAAAGGGTTAAAAAATAGGCTACTTTCCCGCTTTTGTCCTCATAGTATCACTCCCAAAATACCCCTGTCAAAGTAATTTCCCCCAGCGTGACGCTGGACCCAATATGCCCCTCTTTTTAAATAGGGGTATTGGGTCCGGCCTCAGGATGGGCAGAGAGTCTCTGCAAATCTCCTTAAAACTCCGGCTGGCGAAAGTACCCTTTCAACCCCGCCATTACCCCCAGCCAAATTAGCTCCGGGCCTTTGCCCGGCCAGTGCACATTTTTCACTTTTTTTGTTGACAGAATGTCGCATTGTGTTAGCATAGTGTCTTAATGTGTCATAAAGTGTTACGAACCGATTAAACAGGCATCATCTCCTGGCAGAGACAATGAACGGTTTTTTAGGTACTTACAGCGTAAATATGGACGAAAAGGGCCGCCTCAACGTGCCCTCCAAGTTCAAGGCCATTATGGAGCGATCTTACGACGCCAATTTGGTGGTGGCTGTCATGGATAATTTTCTGATCGCCTTTCCCCAGAAGGAATGGCAGGTCAACGAGGAAAAATTAAATAGTTTGTCCGGGCTGGACCGGGAAGATCGGCAAAAGATGAGGGAGTTTTACTCCCGGGCCAGCGAGTGTGAGTTGAAATCCGGAAAGCTTCTGGTTCCCCAGTTTCAGCGGGAAATCGCCGGATTGAGCAAGGAGGTCGTACTAGTCGGGATGTCAAAAACGTTTGAAATTTGGGCGGGGGACCGATGGAACAAATCCTGACCGCTCAAACCATGGGAGGGCAACCGCCATGGTGGACTATCACATACCCGTACTGAGAGAGGAGGTCCTCCATTATTTAAACGCCGGGGACAAACATCTCATCGTCGATGGAACATTAGGCGATGGGGGGCATACCGAAGCGATATTGCAGAATTCCGGGCCACAATGCCGGGTTCTGGGAATCGACCGGGATGCCGAGGCCCTGGCCCGAGCCCGCAAGCGATTGGCTCCTTTTGGAGGGAGAGTCATTTTGGTGCACGGGAATTACAGTGAAATCCAAAACATCCTGGCTCAAAGGAACATCCAGGGGATCGACGGCTTGCTTTTGGATCTCGGGGTTTCGTCCCGGCAGTTGGACACTCCGGAGCGCGGGTTCAGCTTCACACACGACGGACCTCTCGACATGCGAATGGATCGGGAGGATACAGCGACAGCGGCGGACTTACTCGAAACGTTGTCCGATAAAGAATTAGAAGACATCATCAAAAATTACGGAGAAGAACGGCACTACAAAAAGATCGTACGGTTTATCCGCAAAGCGCAGGGCAAAGGCCCCCTAAGCACTACTGCCTCACTTTCTAAAATCCTCTCCAGCGCGGCTAAGACTCCGCGTCCTGCAAGGATTCATCCCTCCACACGAACCTTCCAAGCCCTGCGCATTGCGGTCAACCGTGAACTCGATCATCTCCGAACCTCTCTTACCGACTCCCTGCAAATTTTAAACGACACCGCCCGGATGGTGGTGATCTCCTTTCATTCCCTGGAAGACCGCATTGTGAAGCAGTTCTTCCATGATGAAGAGAAAGCATGCATCTGCCCTCCGAAAATGCCGATCTGCATTTGCGGAAAAAAGAGCCGGCTGAAAGTAATCACCCGCCGCGTGGTCACCCCGTCGGCGGACGAGGTGCGTGCCAATCCCCGCGCTTCCAGCTCCAAGCTGAGAGCGGCTGAAAGAATTTATGTTTAAGTTCGCCCGCAAACTGGTGGCCGAGTGGTTTCACGTCTCACCCAGGGAGTTTGGGGTGGTGGTTCTGGCGGGCTTTCTTTTTCTTGTGTGTGCTCTGGTCTATGTCTGGCCCAACGTCAAGATGGTGAATCTGGCTTATGAATTCCAGGAGCAAAAGCGCCTGCATCAGGATTTGATTCAGATCAACAGCCTGCTGAAACTCGAACGGGACAGCCTGATGTCCCTCGACCGCATTCAGTTTCTGGCAGAAACCCAAATCGGCATGAAAGAGCCCCAACCCGGGCAAGTCGTG
>QIDN01000069.1 GCA_003229345.1 Nitrospirota bacterium
GCTTCCCGAGAAGTGGCAATACAAACTGATTCAAATGACGGAAACATTCAGCCAGGGCCTGCTGGTGTTCCGGAATTTAAGAGCGCTGGTTTTTATCGCGGTGGCTACGGTGGGAGTGTGGGCGCTTATCGTCCTGCAATATTATCCGCTGTACTGGGCCTATGAACTACAGGACAAATCCGCGACGTCGTTAATTTTGTTGACGGTGATGGTTTGCATATTGATAACTGTTCTGCCGACGCCGGCGTTTCTGGGATCGTTCAATGCCGGGGTGTTGATTGCGCTACATTCGATTATGGGCGAGGCGGAGGTGGCAACGGTGAGTTTCGGATTCGTTGCGTGGGGCGTGAACTTCGCAGTAATCGTTTTGGGCGGTGTTTATTTCATTCTTCACGACCACATTTCCGTGAGGAAGCTGGTGGACATTGAAGAGGAGGTCTGAAGGCAGGCTACTTGAGAAGTCGCTTGATGGTTTTGTTGAGTTGCAGGACCGCTTCCTTCAGTTTCTGGATTTTTTTGCGGATCAGATAGCCATACACTTCTTGGCAGATTTCTTCCTGTTTCGAATGCGAGACGATGAACACGGGCTTTTGCGCGGTGTGACCTTTGGAGCGTGAGCTGGCAGGAATCATTTCTCCCCCCGGAAAAAAGTTTTAGAATCCTCGTCAAGACGGTTTCAAGCCGCGACGATTATCTGACAGCTCTCTTCCAAATGCAAGGATAATTATTTTATAAAGATCAATTAAATTAATAGGTTAGAATAAATTTCAATTCTGGTGAGCGACTATTTTTTTAAAAAGGATTTAATTTGTGCGGGGTAAAATATTTTTACAATTTTGAGGCGGGTATGATATTTTAAGCGTCACGTTCAAAAGCCGAAGTGGTGGAATTGGTAGACACGCATGGTTCAGGACCATGTGGGGGCAACCCTGTGGAGGTTCGAGTCCTCTCTTCGGCACCACTCCTCCGCGGAGGGCGAATTTGCTCACGCCGTGCGATGCTTTCTGGTTTCAGATGAAGTATTGGGGGTCACGCGGCGAGCGTCATTACCAGGGTATAGAGTAGTTGTAGCAGGCCTGCAAGGATGGCAAAAGCCAGTAGTATTAAAGTCAGATTGATGGTGTATTTGATCAGCAGATAGAGCTTTCGGTTGGTCTGTTTGAGGGCTTTGAGCTTTTTATTGACCGGTGCCAGTCCGGAAAAAAGAATATTGGCAAACCCGCGCTTGTCTCCTTCGATATTCGGTACCACAGTCATTCGCATCAATCCTTTGAAAAAAAGGTTGATGCCACGTCCGATAAAATTCATGGGGCGTTCCACATCACACATCAAAATCAACCGGTGCTGATCGGAATCGTTCCTCGCGTAATGCGGGTAAGTCTCGTCGAATAACAGGGCCTTGCCGTTTCTCCACGAATACGTAACCTCGTCGATATTGATAAAACAATCATCGGAGTTGGGGGTATCCAGACCAAGGTGATACCTCAAAGAGCAGGCTATGGGGTCCAAGTGCCGGGTCAATTGACCGTTGGGGGGCAGAATGGTAAACATTGCACCGTTGACGGAAGGGATTTTTTCCAGGATGCGGACCGTGTTGGGGCAGAGCTTTTTCGCGGAGTCGTGGGTATATCCGTACCATTTAAGATAAAACTTGCTCCAGCCATACTTGAAAAAAGTGCGAAATCCGATGTCGTATGAGGCTTGCGATTCGGATTGTTTGGTCTTTTCAAAATAGTGATGCCGGTGCAGGTTGATCACTTCTTCCCTTATGGTCTCCCAGTTTTTCTGGATTTCGTCCAACTCGTGAAAATTATCAAGATCGATGATAGGTTGCCGCGCTCTGGCCTGAGTGAACATATACAAAAGGCAGTTGAGCGGGGAGAAAATTGGCCAGCCTTTTCTCAGATATTCCCCCACATTTTCATACCGGGCTTTGCCGCGATACAGATAAACATAAGTGATTGATCCGAGAACAAAGGCAGAGATCAGAAATAGGGCTATCATGATCGAGCTCATTTATAACATCCTATATTAACGTGGGTTGCAAAGGAGAGCCTCATTTCAAATGCAGTGGTTCGACTATTTCAACCAACACGGTTTTAAGCAAAAGAGAAATACAGGCTTTCAAGAACTTTCATCAGCCAGTTTCCAGTATAACCCTATTACCGATATAAGTGGTTTTTTTGGGGAAATATCCGGTCAGGCCAGCAGGGGATGGCCGAGTTCTTCGCGCTGGCGGACGTAGCCTTCGGCGCACAGCCGTGACAGCTTACGCACCCGACCAATGAAGCCGGTACGTTCCGTCACGCTGATGGCTCCGCGCGCGTCCAGCAGATTGAAGGCATGCGAGCATTTCAGAGTGTAGTCGTAAGCAGGGAGGATCAGGTCCTGCTCCAAAAGGGCTTTCGCCTCGGCCTCGTACATATCGAACCACTGGAATAGCCGACCCTTGTCTGACACTTCAAAATTGTACTTCGAAAACTGCTTCTCCGTTTCCAGATGCACGTGGCCGTACTTGACCGTGTCGTTCCATTGCAGGTCATATACGTTGTCGACGTTCTGCAGGTACATGGTGATGCGCTCCAGCCCGTAGGTCAGCTCCACCGACACCGGATCAAGGTCGATGCCGCCCACCTGCTGGAAGTAAGTGAACTGGGTGATCTCCATACCGTCCAGCCAGACCTCCCAGCCGAGACCCCACGCGCCGAGAGTGGGCGATTCCCAGTCGTCCTCGACAAAACGGATGTCGTGCTTCAGCGGGTCGATGCCCAGTGCTTTGAGGCTGTCGAGGTACTGATTCTGCACGTCCTCCGGCGAAGGTTTGAGGATGACCTGGTACTGGTAATAATGCTGGAGACGGTTCGGGTTCTCGCCGTAACGCCCGTCGGTCGGACGGCGTGACGGCTCGACATAGGCCGCGCGGTAAGGCTCCGGTC
>QIDN01000070.1 GCA_003229345.1 Nitrospirota bacterium
GGGCCTGAAGCGATTGAGGAAATTGACGTTGTAGAGGTAGCACCACCGACAACCGAACCGATTCCTGAATTTACCCCCGCCCCAGAAACTGATTTTACCCAAGAGCCGGGATTTTCTGTTGAGACTGAAGTAGAGGAAGTGGTTGAAGCACCTCCGGCGATGGACATGACTAATGACGTTTTTGTGGCGCCAGGAGCCGAACCGGTTCAGGAAGCGCGAGTACTTCCGGATTTTAAAGATGAGCAGCAATTACAAGATGTCCATTTTGAGTATGACCGCGATAAATTGGATACTTCAACCAAGACCATTCTTCGGGCCAACGCTGAATGGTTGAAGAAAAATCCTAATGCCCGCGTAGAAATCCAAGGGCATGCGGATGAACGAGGAACCAATAATTACAACTTGGGTCTCGGCGAACGCCGCGCTTTACAGACCAAGAAGTATCTGATTAACTTGGGTGTTGATGAAAGCCGGTTGTATACCATCAGCTACGGCGAAGAAAAACCCTTCTGTTTTGACAGCAATGAAAACTGCTGGTGGGAAAATCGCCGAGCACATTTCACTGTTGCTGATTGATCGGTAGTTATAGCAACACCATAGAAATAGTTCAACGAAGCGGCCGCAGCGGGGGTATACTTGTTGCGGCTGTTTTTTTGTTCCTGCATTGGGCCTTCTGTGAAATGCCAATCAAATGTTTGTTTACAAGCCCTTAAATATCATCGGGAAAATATAATGAAAAGAAAATTCATTCGCGTGTCTTGTGCCTTTTTTGTTTGCCTGGTTTGGTTTGCATTTATAGCGTCTGCCCAGTCATTTGGTGATGACAGAAAATCGGAACGGATTTTGTTGGAAATTAAAAAACTCAATACCCGAGTCGTGGAACAAGTTATTCCACAAATCCAAAATACAAACCTGACAATTGAAAAACTTAAAGCTGAAATTAACAAGGTCAGAGCCGAGGTCAATAGGGTAAGGTCGGGGAACAAAACCGTTAACCAGCAAATGGAAATTTTGTCAAGCGTGATTCCGGCGATGCAGGGGTCTATAGAGCAGAGCCAGGCCCAGTCAATTCAGGAAATTCAATCGTTGAGTAGGCACCTGACCCAACTGGAAGCCCAAATCAAGTCTGAGCAGAAAACCAAGGCCCAACACCAGAAGGCGGAGTTGGAGGCGATCAAACAGGAGGTCAGCACCAATCTCCAAAATTTGAAGGAAGGCATGGCTAAGGACATGGAGCGGATGGCCCAGCTCAACCAGAGTGCCTTCCAGGAATTGATTAAAAATAATGAGAAACGCTTAAGCGATCAAAATGCCCGTGTGGATAAATCTATCGCCGTAATGACGGAGATTGCGAGGGGAGGATCGAAAACCAACGAAATGTTAGCTTCCCTTCAGACCGGTGTGATGCAAAACAGCAAATCCTTAAGCGAGCAAAACAAAAAAATCATCGACATTCTTTCTAAAACCCTGCGGGAGCAGGAAGCCGCATCTACCAAAATAGATACTCTAGGGGGCAATCAATCCAAGTCGGATGAGAACGTCAGGATCGCTCGTGAAACTATGGTGGCTCTGAAAGATATATTGGATAAGCGGCTTGTGGAAATCGACAAAACCCAACAGGTTCTTCAGGAGCAGAACGACAAAAGTCTGCAGAATGCCGATTTGATCAAACAGAATCTTTTTGTAGCGGACCAGAAAATCAACAAGCTGGCCGAGGTGTTGAAGACATTTCAAATCCAAGGCAGTGAGGTGGGAAGAGCCAAGGCAGATTTGATCAATGAAAAAATAACCCGGCTTATCGAAATCCTGAAAGCGATTGCCTCAGAGCAGGGAAAGATGGAGAAGCTCGTTGCCTCCCAGGCAGGAAAGGGGAGCAATAAAAAACTCATGGATGCTTTGGCGGATTTGAAGCGTAAAGCCAATGTCAATATATCCCGAAGCGATAGTATTTTGAAAAAACTGAAATAATTTTCTAAATCCTCACCCGAGCGTGACCTGTGTATGAAAGTATCGGCCATCATTCCCGCAGCCGGAATGGGAATTCGAATGGGTTCCAGCGTTCCGAAACAATTTTTGTTGCTCGACGGCAAGTCCATTCTGCACCACACCCTGTCTGTTCTGGACCAATGTTCCGTAGTGGATGAAATTGTCTTGGTTGTATCGGAAAAGGAAATAGGAAAGGCGCAACAGCAGATTCAGGATTCCCACCCGAAGGTAACGAAGATCATCGCGGGAGGAACGGAGCGACAGGACTCTGTTTATAACGGTTTGCAGAGCCTGGACTCTGAGACGGATATCGTCGTGGTTCACGACGGCGTTCGGCCCTTTGTTTCGGCGGACCTCATTCGCGAAACGGTCGAGGCCGCCCGCGATTTTGGAGCGGCGATCGCCGCGATTCCCGTAAGCGATACCATCAAAAAAGTGAATGAGGAGGGTCTGGTTGAGCGTACCATTGACCGCAATGGATTGTGGCGTGTTCAAACGCCGCAGACGTTCCAGGTTTCCCTGCTTAAGGAGGCTTTTGCAAAGGCCCAGGCTGATAATTTTTATGGAACCGATGAAGGTTCGCTGATCGAGTACCTGGGAAGAGAAGTGAAAGTGGTCCCTGGTTCAGAGTTTAATATCAAAATTACACGGTCGGAAGACTTGGCATTGGGTGAAAAAATAGTCGAACTCCTGAAGACCCGCCAGCCCAAATCCCGGGCGGAAAGTTTGTCATGATCAAGAAGATACTGGTCGCTCTAGCCGGCCTGCTCAGCCTGGTGTACCTGCTCAATCCCGGCGCGGGTGTATTTGAACTCATCCCGGACAATTTTCCCATCATCGGCAATCTGGACGAGGCGGCGGCTGTTGCTATTATTTTGGCGGCGTTTCGGTATTATGGAATCGATCTGACTTCTTTTCTCGGCCGGGGGGTTCGGG
>QIDN01000236.1 GCA_003229345.1 Nitrospirota bacterium
GAACCAATAGTCCTGCTGTTTCCCAAAATACGAACTCCTTAGTAAGGGATCGGAAAGAAACTGTCCATTTTTTGAAAAGTATAGCAAATTCCGTTCTCGCCATAGAAAAGTCGGGTAGGGTATGGACCTTGCTTTTATTACGGTCTGAACTTCACCGAAATGAATGGAGGAAGGATATTCGGGTGTTCTTAAATCAACTCTATTTCCTGTAGCTTGCTGCGGGGATCTATAATTAAAAAGGAGTGTTTGCATGAAAATAACCCCGGTACGGATTTTATTGGTGCTTGTGATCGTGTTGGTGGTTATCCAATTCATACCGGTGGACAAGAGCAACCCTCCAATGGAGGAAGAAATCGTGGCATTGCCGGAAGTAACGGCGATTCTGAAACGTGCATGTTATGACTGTCATTCAAACGAGACGATCTGGCCTGAGTATAGCCTGGTAGCTCCTGTTTCCTGGCTCTTGGTCTGGGATGTGCGAGAAGGCCGAAAAGAACTCAACTTCTCGACGTGGAATCGATACAGTCCAAAAAAGCGCCATAAAATCATCAAGGAAATCCGGGAAGAAGTCGAGGAAGGTGAAATGCCTCCATGGTTCTATCTTTCTCTTCACCCGGAAGCGCGGCTTTCAGATAACGATCGTGCCCTGCTGCGCGCCTGGGCAGCAAGTGTTCCCTCGGTTTCAGAAGAGGAGAACGACCATTAAGCCAATCGAACAAGATCGTCGTGCAAAAATCCCCAGCCTGTCGTCCTCGCAGTTTTTGGCGGGGATCCATCTTTTCCGTCTCTTCGCAGGAAAAGCAGGATGGATTCCCGCTAACTTCCGGCGGGAATGACGAGACGAGGACGAATAGACCACGACCACGGATCCTGAAAGTTCAAAAGAGGTTAGACTCGAAATATTTATTTCGAGTCTGACACCTTTTAATGCCATTTTTCAACAATCTGCCAAACAACAGTGTTTATATTTCTTCCCGCTCCCGCACGGACAGGGGGAATTTCGGCCCAGACGTCCGGCTTCGGGGTTCACCATGGACACCAGCGCTTTTTTGACTCGTGTCTGTGGATCCTGGTGAAAGACCCGTTCAAGCATGGCGTACAACTCAGAATGCTTCCGCTTCATTTTGCCCGGGTTTTCAAAAAAGTACTCAGAAGCGACCGCAAAAAATTCGGCTTCATTTTTCAACCCATACGGATTGATATCCGAGTGACCGGACCGGATGTTTCCCATTTCTTTATGTACCAGCTTGAGCCATGGGGTGACGACAGACCGAGGCAACCCGACTGAGGGCACGCCATCGACCGCACCGTCAGACTTATCGAGTAAATGCGTAAACTCATGAATGCCCACGTTTTTTCGATCCTGGGCCGCACGAAATCCTTGCAACAGCTCAGGCTTGGAGAGAATCATCATGCGATTCATCGCCCCGGTCCCGACCATGCCCAGCACATCGTGTTCCCCCACACGCCCGATCTCGTATTGTTCATTAAAGGTCGTCGGGTAAAGGAGCACCTCACTGATTTGGTTCCACTCCCACCCTGGAAAACCAAAAATTGGAATGATCGCACTCGCCGCGACCAACACGCGCACCGTATCATCGACGGAAGTCTTGATTCCGGTAATTCGCTTTTCAGTCAGAAAGATGCGTACTTCTTCCCGAAAGCGGTCCTTCTCCGATTCATCGAGTGTCTGAAAAAACGGTACCTCTCGTTGCAAAATGGTTCCCCAAGCTACGGGAAAAGGTTGCTTCCGAAGGACCGCCCGACGCCGGTCTTTCCGGGTCAGAAACCGATACAGAAACATGACCACAAGAAATGCCACGACAATGCGGATGACAATCTCGGTCGTGCTATGACTGCCAGCCAACAACATCACCAACAGCAACACAAAAACGATGCCCGAAAGGAGTAAGGATAACCGGCGGGTAAGTCGTTCTTGGTGGTAACGTGCATCCATGTTAATCAGCGATTGTATTGTTTTTTAACTCTCAACGAAGACATTTCAAAACTCCCTCGCCCTTGAGGGAGTTAGGGGGATTTTTTAATCAGAGTCCGCGTTTTAGTCTGGGGGGAATCTGAGCGAAGGCCAGGAGGTATGATTCGAGTCGTCCGAGTTTGCGTTTCATGGGCGTATTGTATTTTTCACAAATTGCCTGCCAGGCAATATACATAAAGTACAATACGAGGCAGTCATACGCACAGTAGAGTATCTTCTTCTGAAGCTCGACGAAAGGTCTGCTGTGACAGGCGTCTTCGCTTTTAACGCCATATCAGTTGGTACCGTGGTTATCATTTATAAAGCACTCATCTCTTTCTTAATGTAAGTTATAATAGTAAATTAAAACAAATAGATACCTTTTTATTGCATAATAACAAAATAAATATTATCATGCAAAATAAAGTTATTATTAGCTATGATGCTATGGAAAAACTAACCAGCCGGTTTGTGGAATATATTTCGGAGCTGTCCGGCCAGCCAGTGGCCTGGGGGGAACGTGTGCTGAGATCGTTACCTCAGTATCTAACCCAGCACTATGAATTGTATGAAATCACTGTTGCCCAACGTCGGTTTCTGGGAATTTTGCTAAGGGATGGTACCGATTTCCGACCATCGGCTTTTGCAAAGCATCTGCGCCATCTTCTCGTCATTACTAAGGATACCGATGGCTACTGCCTGATTGCCTGGGACTTGCCCAGCTATGTGCGCCAACGTTTGATCGAACGTCAGATACCCTTTGTGGTTCCCGGGCGGCAACTGTACTGGCCCGAACTGGGGCTGGCCGTTCAGGCGAGGAAGATCAAGAGGGCGCCAGTACCGGTGGCTGCTGTCAGTCCTGCAACTCAAGCTGTTCTGACTTGGGCGTTGATGGGTAGAATCACAGCGCCGATCACGCCAAAATCCCTGGC
>QIDN01000372.1 GCA_003229345.1 Nitrospirota bacterium
GGTTCATCATTCTAATTATTCCTATCTTATTTTCTAAAAATCATTTCGAACGCCTAACTTTTAGTATAAAGGCAAAGTTTGAAAAAAGGACACATTCCTATGAAAAATCAGGCTTTACAGTGGGCATCGATCTTTGCCTATGAGGCCCGCCTGGGTATTTAGAAATAAAAGATGAATCCTATATAAAATAATGAGTTACGGCCAGGCTTGCAGATCCCAAATTCCTTCATTTTCTATCGTCGCCATAGTGGAAAGCAGGCTTATTATTAAAATCTTTTGGCAAGCCCCACCATCTTATCTCATTGAATCTCAGCAAGAGAAAACCAGGATCGGTTGCATCATATGAAAAAATTGGAAAACTTCGATTGGATCCATTCTTTTTTTGAACTGGGGCCGGATTTTTTTCAGGCGAAAGCACCCGATCCCGTCGCCGCTCCCTATCTCATCGACGGTAACCCCGATGCAGCGACGTTGATCGGGTTGGACCCGGCGGAATTCAAACGTCAGGAGTTTGTCGAATATTTCTCCGGCAACCGTCCCCTGCCGGGCGCACAACCGCTGGCGATGGATTACTCCGGGCATCAATTCGGCATGTACAATCCGCGCCTGGGGGACGGACGCGGTCTCTTGTTGGGGGCCATCCAAAATGGCTCGCCGCACACCTGGGATATCTACCTGAAAGGTTGCGGTCCGACACGGTACGCCCGCGGGTTTGATGGCCGTGCCACCCTGCGCGCCTCCATCCGGGAATACCTGGGCGGTGAAGCGGTACATGGCTTGGGCATCCCCACCACGCGGTCGCTGGCGATCATCGGCATCGGCGAACTGGTATTCCGGGAGACGCCGCAACCGGGAGCCCTGTTGGTGCGGTTGAGTGACACCCATGTCCGCTTCGGCAGTTTCGAAAATTTTCACTACACCAACCGTCCGGAAGCAGTCACCCAACTGGCCGACTACGTGATCGAACACCATTATCCCGAACTCAAAAACGAAGCCAATAAATATCAACTGCTGTTCCGCAGTGTGATGCATAAGACCGCAGCGCTGATCGCACAGTGGCAAGCGGTGGGATTTATTCACGGAGTGATGAATACCGATAACATGACACTCACCGGCGCAACGTTCGACTACGGTCCCTTCGGATTCATGGACCGGTTCAATCCCGATTTTACCCCCAACCATACCGACGGACACGGCCGCTATGCGTTTGGGCGGCAGGCGGAGATCGGCCACTGGAATCTCGCCAAGCTGGGGGAAACGCTGATTCATTTGATCACGCCTGAAGTCATCACCGAAGAATTGGAGCACTACCAGCCGACGTTCAATCGGTTTTACAATGAGCTCATGGGCCAAAAGCTGGGACTGGAGATTTTAGATTCGGAGTTTACTACCCTGGTCGGAATACTATTCAACGTCCTTTATCAAAACCAGGTGGACTACACCCTGTTCTTCCGGAACCTTTCCGCCTTTCCGGGAGAAGTGCCGGTAGCCTTACGCCAGGGATTCAACAATCCGAAGGACCTTGATGACTGGCTGGAAATGTATCGCAAGTTGATCGAGCGGGAAGACCCCGGCCTTGAAGAAAGAAAAGAAAGCATGAACCGGGTCAATCCCCGCTTCATCCTGCGCAATTATTTGTTGGAACGCGCCATCGACAAAGCGTTGAAGCAAGCCGATTACTCGGAAGTGGAACGCCTGCGTATCCTCCTGCAGGACCCCTACAACAACCGCCCTGAAATTTTCAGCCAGTACGGCATCGATCCCGAATGGTATGCCGCCGAAACCCCGGAATCGCATATCGAAATGAAACTCAGTTGCTCTGCCTGACCAGCGTGACGCTGGACCCTACTTGCCGAAACGTTATTGCGCGATCTATAAGTTCTCTTCGCCAGCCAAAGTTTTTAATTAATCTGCGGAGATTCTCCGCCCAGCGTGACGCTGGCTCCTACTTGGCCTGAGAGATAAAACCATCTGCCTTTAGCCCTGCACTGTAACGGATTTGGTTATCAGAACCATATATCTACTATCCTTTACTTGAATATCAAGGCAATAGGTTTTTTGACCCTGGTGTGACCATAGAGTCGGTCGTTCTCCCAGACGGCAATGCCAAAGTAGTAGGTTTGGGACAGGTCACCAAACTGCACGTCATGTTCGGGATCATTAGTCATTAGTTTTCGGCTCAGTTCTAAAGTCCACTGGCCTTTACCCTTGTCATATTTGGCTACAGCATCTATATCACCCCTGGAACCATTCGGCCGGGCTAGCAACCAGCCGGGGATGGCATCCCCCTTTTTTATCTTTGACATATCAATAGGAGCTTCCTGGCCTTTTATGAGAAAGGGCGCTTTAGAGGAAGTCTTGGCCATCCACTTAGGCCCCTTGCCCTTTTGGTTGCGTTTCTGGGTTAAGCCATCTGTTCCAAGCTCATCCCACTTATGCGCCGCGTTGATCCTCTTGTCCGCGTTCTTCTCATCCTTTTTGGAAATGTTGGTGTGGTCGAGGTAACCATCATCCATGTAACCCAGGGGATTTGTGGTGGACGCGCGCCATTGCCAGATATCCGATGCTTCATGCGGCCCATTGGTATACATCTTATTTTCCCGCTCAGGCTTGTGACAGAGTACCGCGCATCCTTTCTTGGAGAATTTCTTTACCAGGACTTGATCTCTTAGAGGCCATTGAAAACAGAAGCGATCGGAATCCGCCTCCCAGGGAGGCTCATCCTCCCATCTTTTTTCCTGTTTTACACCCCACTTACTGCCATTGTAGACCCACTTATCCCTATGGATGGACTCGGTCCAGTCTTTCCAGGACATGCGGAAATAGATCCGGTCCCGGGTGTAAACAGTTTTAATTTCTATTTCGGGTCCATCCTCGGCCTCGACTTCTATCCCTTTAGTCTTTGC
>QIDN01000229.1 GCA_003229345.1 Nitrospirota bacterium
GCAGCAAATCCGCTTCAAATAACAAACCGTTTTCCCAAAACCGCACCGGCTTCTCCAGATCGGGACCCAACAACATTTGGTTGTCCTGGTAACCGCCTTCACTGATGCGTTGCACATGACGGCTCAGTTGCAGGAGGATCCGTCTCGGTCCTGTCATCTCCTCCAGAAGACCCACCAGCATCTTGAGATAAGGGAACCAGGCGGAAGTGTAGACTTTGATCACCAAAATGTCGTTATAACGGTCCACCACCATTCCGGGGAACCCATCGTTTTCGCCATTGACTATCCGGTACGCAGTGGTTTTCTGCGAATTCAAAGAACTGCGCAACTCAAGGGCCTGTTGCAACCGTTCCTGGAAAAAAGTTTCGTCAATCTCCCGGGGATTCCGGGTTTGCAGAATTCTCAAACGAATGTCTGAAAAGGGATCGAACAATCCGATCGCCAGAAAGCGGTTGTCGGAATCGTAAACCACTCCCAAGTCACCGGCCTTCCCGGAAATCTTCCGGTTGTTCAACTGATAATAATGGACCCAGGGGAACCCTTTACGGATTTTGCTCTGAAGACTCTTGGATACTTTGATTTTGATCCGATCTGGATTCAATGGCTCTCCCCCCTCAACACTTTGCCATCAGATGGCAGGTAACTTCAATTTCCTCATACTCAGGAGAATCCGGGCCTGACGCTTTTCAACATGGCGTTGGTATCCGGCTTTGGACCAGGCTCTGGGGTTGGGCAGAATGGCGGCCATCCACGCTGCATCTTTCCGGGTAATCCACCGCGCGGAATGCTGAAAATATTTTCGCGAGGCGGTCTCACAACCAAACACGCCGTCGCCCCACTCGATCACATTCAGATACACTTCCAGAATGCGTTCTTTGCTCCAGAACGCTTCGATAAGAAAGGTAAAGTAAGCTTCGAGCCCTTTCCGGAGCCAATTGCGTTTCTGCCATAAAAAGACGTTACGCGCCGTCTGCATGGATATGGTGCTGGCGCCGATTTTTCGTTTCGTCGTTAAATTTACCTCTAAGGCGTTGACCGCTGCTTCCCAATCGAAACCATTGTGCATGAAAAACTTCTGATCTTCGGAAGAAATCACCGCACGCACCAGACGTGGTGAAATTTTATTCAGCGGGCGCCAATCTTTGGTGAACAGGGGATACTGTTTTTCCGAGTCGCTCTCCATCCAGCGAATCCACATCAGGGGAGTGGTCGGTGGGTCGACCACGGAATACAACAGTACCGGCAGGATAGTGATTGCCAAAAACAACAGGACGAACCGCAGGCTCCATTTGAACCACCACCTTTTGAATAAAGGTTTCTTCAGTCTGTTTCTTTTTGGCCACCACATGAAATAAAGCGCACTTTCCCTGACAGAAGGATTTCCCACGCCCGCCCGGCACCTGCCATGAATCCGGAACCGGACTTAACTGGCTTGCAGAAGCGAGTCGTAAAGGCGGATCGCCTTTTCAAAATCCTTACGATGTTGATTGGATATTGTTCGGCTATATTTCTTATGATATTTGAAGATGAAGGGATTATAAACCGTTTTCTTTCGGTCCCGGCTCTTGATCTCATAGTGCAGGTGAGGGGCGTAACTGCGGCCGGTATTGCCGGAATGTGCGATTTTGAGGCCCTGTCCGACCCACTGGCCAGGGCGCACCAATACCTTGTCCAAATGCAGGTACAGGGTCTTGACCCCTTTGTCCGGGTGGTCGATTTCGACGCAGTACCCGTTCTTTCCGGTGTTCCAGTTGGTACGTGTCACCCGGCCGGGAAAACTCGAAAAAATAGGAGTTCCCACCTCTGCCTTGAAATCGGTTCCGGCATGCCCGTTCAAGTGTCCGTGCCGCATTTCTCCCGGAAGGGCCGTAATTTCGGAATAATTGTGGATCGGTGTGGTTTTGGAATCCAGGCGGGAAATCATCTCTTTGCCCTGGCGATCAAAATAACTGCCATAATTCATGTCAGGGGTTTTGAAAAAATTCATCTCCAGGTTTTTATTGAGATACCGGCTGAAATACTTCATTTTCAATATTTTCATATCCCGCTGGTCCGGCAGATTTTTATAAATCAAAACCACCTTATCTCCTTTACGGATGTCCTTGTTCACGTCCATGAACCAGGACAACTTCCGGGCGATGCGGGCGGCCAGGGCATGGCATTGGTCTTCCACAACAATGCGGCACACTGAAAAGGTCAGGGAGCTTTGAACCGTCAGGCGGAGGGTTCGCACCTCTTTTCCCTTCAGGTATCCGCCTGACAATTTAAACTTGTCGCCGGACGATGAAAAAGAAACACTGGAAGCGGCAACCGAACTGCGGGCGGCCTTAACTTGCCTGGCAAATTGCAAAGGCGCAAACGTCAGCCCTCCGCCCGGATCAGAAGAACTGAGATCGTTGTTGGCCTCGGTCTGGCTGGAGGAAACATTAAAGGCGATAAAAGCGGCATTGAAGATCATGAGCAATATAAACAAGCCCACTCCCATGCGGCTTTTGCGGCGCGGGTTTTTGTCCGGCCAGTTTTGTTTGTCGAGAACCGTAGGACGATGCATGCAGGCTAAACGACCCATTAAGAATTTGAAGGTTGGAGCTCTCACCCGTCCGGCGGTGCCGCGGCGGATGCTCTCTTCATGAGGCTTGGAAGAGCCGGGGCGGAAATGGTTTTCAGACCCCTCAAAAGCCTGTATATTATTGCAGAACCGCCAGGCTTTGACAATAGGCTTCATCCAAATAACCTCAATTTTTTCAAATAGGTATGACTTATCAGCCGGAAATCATCTATATCGAGGAGGGCGCCGCTGAGTATGATTTGACCCGCCGGGTGCTGGAAACCTTCCCGGATGTGCCCGTCCGCCACCAGCCGGATTTGCCGGCAGTGATGGATGAGCTTCAGCAATCCTCGGTCG
>QIDN01000294.1 GCA_003229345.1 Nitrospirota bacterium
ATTTCATTTTCCTGTGGAGAATTGGGATTGTTAGGGTCATGTAAATATTGTTGGACCTCTGGTGCACCAGGATGCATACTGAAGAGGCCACCGTTAGTAGAGCCTGTAGAGCCCCATAATCTTCCGGTCTGATCAAGTACCAGGCCCACCCCTTTATTTTGAAAGAACAGATTTCGATCTGGGGTATTTTGATCCTTTACCCGTACTTCAGGAAGGTTCCGGATTCCCCAACTCCGGGCAGAATTTCGCATGCCCAGGATTTGAGGTGTCCCATCGGGGGAAGAGGTTTTCCCCCAGATTAGGCTGTCCCCTTGTGCCACCAATCCCTCGAATGAGATGCCCTGGGCTCCTTCTATAAACGGAAGGTATTTTACCTGGGCATTACCCGGCCGTATTTTATGTACCCTGGCGCCTATTCCAGCTCCTGCCAACCAAATACTGCCGTCAGTGGATTGCATAGTTTGCCAGGGAATAATTTCGGCACGTTCCCGGATGATTTCCATTTGATTGGTACGCAAATCCACCTTGGCAAGGCTGCTCCCTAATGCATCTTCATGTAAATTGAATATCCAAAGGTTCTCAGACTTATCCTCCAACAGTGAGAAAACTACACTGATTTCATTACTCTGGATGCCAGGTGCAAAAATATCTCCAGCTACTTTGGGGTCATCCAACATTCGCTGAAAGGTTCCTGCCTTGCGATCCATTTTCTGCAAACCGCCCAGGCTGCCCACCCAAAAATTGCCTTTACTGTCTTCATAAATGGCTTTGATGACGTTACCCATCAAACTTTCTGGGTCGTCGGGTTGGTGGAGGTAGCGGGTAAAAGTTTTGGTTTCTGGATTGAAACGGTTCAGTCCGCCCTGGCTTAGGTCATCCTGATAATAAAAACCCGTTCCTACCCAAAGTGTCTCTTCCCGGTCAATGTAAAGTGCCCGGACATCATTAAAACTCAAACTGGTTGGGTCGTTGTCCACATTTAGAAAGCGTTCAAACTGGCCGGTAGTCCGGTCCAGGCGGTTCAATCCCCCAGTGGTCCCGACCCAAAGAATGTCTTTACTTTCTTCAATGATGAACGTCACCAAGTCATTGGAAAGAGAAGTGGGGTCAGCCGGGTGGTGGTAGTAATGGACAAAAGAATCATCGTTGGGGTCGAAGCGGAACAAACCGCCGCCATAGGTACCTATCCACAGGTAATTATCCGAACTCCAAAACAGCCATTCGATATAAGAAAAAGCCAAGGAAGTGGAATCCTCAGGATTTGATTTATAGTGCTTGAAATGGTATCCATCATAGCGGTACAGTCCGGTGTGACTACCAAACCAAAGAAACCCATTCGGACCTTGCACAATGCAGTTAACACTGTTGCCGCTGAAGCCATCTGGCAATACGAACTCCTCAATGAGGTAGTCGTCGTTCTTTTCAACCTGTGGTTGGGCCAGTGCTGGCGATGTCAAAAACAAAACCAAACCTATACTCAAAGTAAGCTTGACAAAAAAGGTCAGTGTGGTTGTCTTCCTCATCCTTTGTTTTTGACAGGCAATTCAACAAAAAACTCAGATCCCTTCCCTTTTAGGGTCTCCACCTTCAACTTTCCGCCGTGTCCTTTGGTCACTATATCATAACTCAAACTCAATCCCAACCCGGTGCCTTCACCGGTAGGCTTAGTGGTGAAAAACGGCTGGAAAATCTTCTCCTTTATATCCTCAGGGACTCCCGGACCATTATCCCTCACACTAATTTCCACCATTCCATCTTTCATTTGGGTCTTTACCGTAACCTCAGGGCTTTCCACCCCTTTAACCGCCTGAAAAGCATTATTGACCAGATTCAACAAAACCCTTCCAATATCCTGGGTGACCACCTCGATCTTCGGCAGGTCATCAGCAAGCTCGGTCTTAAAATTGGCATTGAATGATTTGTCCTTGGCCCTGAAACCATGATACGCCAGCCGTAAATATTCATCCGCCAGCACATTGATATCTGTGGGCTCTTTTTTCCCAGTACTTGTTCGACTATGTTGTAGCATTCCTTTTACAATGCTGCTGGCCCTTTCTCCATGATGATTTATCTTTTCGATGTTTTGGATTAAGTCCCTGCCAATTTCCAGGGCATCTTTCAAATTGCCAGACTCAATCTCTTCTTTCATCTCTTCCATTAACTCTCCGCTCACCTCTGAGAAATTATTGACGAAGTTCAGGGGGTTCTGGATCTCATGGGCAATGCCTGCGGTGAGTTCACCGAGGGAAGCCATTTTTTCGGAGTGGATGAGCTGGTTTTGAGCGGATTGCAACTCGGTTAAGGTATTTTCAACACTCTCCTTGGCTTCCTCCAGTTGGACGAAATCTTCATATCGGGAGTAAGCCACAGAAAATGCATCCGCCAATGATTGAATCAATTCGATTTGGTCATCGGGTAAGGGATCAGAACTTCCAACATACAGCATACCTTGCTTGAATGGAATCTGGTGTAGATTGAGATGCTCCGGTGGTTTCTCCGCTTGTTGATAGGTCTTGAGGTTTTCAATCAGACCCTTCCTTTTAAGAGATTCGGTAAATTCCTTGAATTGTTGCCTATCCCAATGGGTTCTATGGACGGTTTGTGTTTTCCAATGGTCAATCGCATCCTTGACTAGCGGAATGTCTTCATCATCAAACTCCAGGTGCAAGGCGGCAAGGGGTTCCCCATTGGGCTTTGTCAGATACATATGGACTTTTTGACTATTTTCGTCTATGATAAAGACGCCACACCTGAAGAAAGGGACTCCCAATACCGTCAACTCCTTCCATATCAGGGGCGTTATGTGTTCAAGGTCCTCTGTTTTTCGCATGGAGGCGATCTCTGCCCGTACACGATCCAGCGAGGATTTCAAAATCGCTTCCGCTGTCCTGGCTTC
>QIDN01000223.1 GCA_003229345.1 Nitrospirota bacterium
ATCCTGGCGGCCGTCAGCATTCCCTGGCTCGGGTACTATTTTAATGCCCCCGGCCCTTCCCTCTACGTCGCAACGGCAGCGGGGATCATCACGGCCATCCGGCATCGTGAAAACATCCAGCGGCTGGTGGACGGGACCGAAAACAAATTCATGAAAAAATAGCGTTTGACAAACGGTGGGCAGGAAATATAATGGAAAATTCATCTGCACCGCAGACAATTTACGGTTAAAATGAGCGGGAGTAACTCAGTGGTAGAGTGCAACCTTGCCAAGGTTGAAGTCGAGGGTTCAAATCCCTTCTCCCGCTCCATTTTTCTTCTTTTCCCCACCCGATAAAACTCAAAAGGCGCCGTCGCCAAGTGGCTAAGGCCGGGGTCTGCAAAACCCCTATCGGCGGTTCGAATCCGCCCGGCGCCTCCAATTTTTCCTTAAAACTGCAACTTTCAAAGTTTTTCTCCAGCGGCCCCACTGGGGTAGAAAAATCCCCCTGTTAGAATTACAATTAACCATTGTGTAATGCATACAGGCATGCTAACTTTATTATAAGTAATTGATATCACTTGAAAAAGATACTCTCGCTTATTGACCTTGACCAATCCTTGGCCATGAAATTTATCCACACCTTTGTTATTGACCAGCCTTTAATTAACCATAACAGGAGAACTTTTATGAAAAAGCTAGTGATGGTAGGTGCCTTGATTCTTTCTTTAGTTTCTTTTTCTGGATCAGCCTTTGCCGCCGGGTATGGCGATGCCGGTTGCGGCCTCGGTGCCATAGTGTTTGGCAACGAGCAGGGCGCCGTTCAGGTTCTGGCTTCCACCACCAACGGAACCTTCGGGACCCAGACATTCGGCATCACCACGGGTACTTCCAATTGTAATCCTGCAGGTCTGGTAAAGCTTGAGAAGGAACGGGAGGAATTCGCTCAGAAAAATTATTCCACTCTCGTAAAAGAGATGGCTATGGGCGAAGGGGAAAATCTGGACACCCTGGCGAGTCTCTACGGTTGCTCTCAAGACTCCCATGCCGATTTCGGTTCTCTGACTCAGGAAAACTTCAGCAGTATCGTCAAAAGTGATTCCACCACCTCTCAGGAAATGCTTTCCAGCCTGAAATCTGAGATAGCGGGTAACGCCGTATTATCCAAATCCTGTACCGGCATCGTCGGTTAATCCCACAGGACTTGGTTGTATAAAATAAAAGGGTGTCAATGTTTCTATGCGGACCATTGATACCCTTTTTTATTTTCCCCCCGCGTAGTAACCAGCCTACCTTTAAAAGATGATTTCTCACTGATTTTAAATAGTGCACCCAGATAGACGCCTCAATCCTTGAAGTTATACGGTCACTCCTTTTAGGGGGTCCGCAGGCTGCCCCATAATGCTATCCAAATATTACATTTGGATCACAAAAGATTTACATTTATGGGTTGTGTAATTATATAATATCCTTTAAAATCTTATAAGATAAGGAGTTTAATGACTTCCCGATTAATAATGCAGTTCTATTCTTCTCCGGAAACTTCGGTTATCCGGAATACCAACTCACCCTTAACCCTTAACTACATGAGGAGACAGTCCATGAAAAAACTTCTAATGGTGGGTGTTGTTCTTGTTGCTTTCATTACCCTTTCGGGTGCAGCGTTTGCCGCAGGCTATGGTGGATCCGGTTGTGGACCGGGTTCCCTGGTAGCGGGTACCGCACCGGGCGCTATGCAATTGGTGGGTATTTCAACCAATGAAACTTTAAAGCCCACCCAACTTTCGGCTATCTCGACTGGTTTTTCAAATTGTAATCCGCAGGGTCTGGTCAAACTGGAAAAAGAGCGTGAAGTGTTTGCTCAAGCCAATTACTCTTCCCTGGTCCGGGAAATGGCCGTGGGCGAAGGCGAAAATCTGGGCACTCTGGCCAGTCTGTATGGATGCTCGCAGGAATCCTATGGAGAATTCAGTTCCATGGTACAGGAAAACTTCGAACACATCGTTCAAAGCGAAAGCACCACTTCCGATCAGATGCTGATTTCTCTGGAGAATGAAATGGCGGACCATGCGGTTCTGTCTCAATCATGCACCGGTGTGATTGGCTAATTGAGTCTGAACATTATTATCTTTATGAATTAACACTATAAAATGGAAACAACATTGAACATCACGAGGAGATACTCAATGAAAAAATATCTACTTGGAAGTGCGGTTCTTTTTACTTTAGTAGCTTTTTCCAGCACAGCCATCGCCGCGGGTTATGGCGATTCCGGCTGTGGTCCCGGTTCACTGGTGATAGGAACGAAACGCGATGGCGGCCAACTCTTAGCAGCAACGACTAATGGTATAGGTTACGGATCTTCCCATTCCACAGCAATCACCTTTGGCACATCCAATTGTGGCGCTGACAAATTAACCCGCAAACAAAGGGAGCGCGAGACGTTTGCCAGCATCAACTATAACAGCCTGGTCAAAGAAATGGCCGCCGGTAAAGGCGAAAATCTCGACAACCTGGCCAGTATGTACGGTTGTTCCCCGGATTCCTACGGGGATTTCGGAAGCGTCGCTCAGGAAAAATTCGGCATGATCGTGAAGGATCAGAACACCTCCACGAAGGACATGCTGGGTTCCCTGGAAAAGCAGATTTCCGGACACGCGGTTCTGTCCAGAACCTGCACGGAAGTCATCGGCTAATCTAAATAGCCTTGATAATAAAGGGATATCAATGTATCCTCGCGATGCATTGATATCCTTTTTTTGTCCACCCTTTCCCGAAGTTTCCACTTGCATCATCCCATCCGCATCCTCAGTAACCTCGTCATTCTTTTCGTTTTACTGGATGGATCTCTGTGGGCCCAGCCTTCCGAAGCCAATCCCTACGCCGAGCAACTGGTTCAACAGGCAC
>QIDN01000054.1 GCA_003229345.1 Nitrospirota bacterium
GGAGAGGGTAGAATTATTTTGCGCCGGAGAGCGCTTCGGAAATTTCCTGTACGATTTGTTGAGCCGCCGCTTTCGGGTCGGCCGCGTCGCGAATGGGACGCCCCACCACCAGATAATCCGCACCAGCCTGGATGGCTGCCTTAGGAGTTACCACCCGTTTCTGATCGGTGCCGCCCAAATTATTTTTATTTTGGCGGATGCCAGGGACCACGGTTTTCAGGTTTTGAAAATTTTGCCGGATGGCAGCGACCTCCAGTCCGGAACAGATCACCCCGGCGCACCCTGCTTTTGCGGCCATCCCGGCACGGGTGACCGTCAGATCCTTCAGGGTTAAACCTTTTCGGTAGCCCAGTTCTTCTCGATGGTCGTTGGGTCCGAGGCTGGTAAGTACCGTGACTCCCAGTATCTGCAAGCCGGAATCACCCGCACCGTTGACGGCAGCTTTTAGCATCGCCTCGCCTCCCGCGCAATGCACGGTCAGGAAACGGACTTTGTGGGCGGCGGCTGATTGAACGGCTCTTTCAACGGTGGCGGGAATATCATGCAGTTTGAGGTCGAGGAAGATTTCAGCATTGCTATGTTCACGGATAGCGGTGAGAACGGCGGGTCCTTCCTTGATGAATAATTCCAGTCCCACTTTGAACATGCCCACGGAGCCGTCCAGTTTTTGGACAAAAGAAACCGCCTCATCCAAACTTGGAACGTCCAAGGCAAAGATGAGGCGGGATTTTGGGTCATTGAGACCAGTCATATATTAATCATCAAAAGTTTCTGAACGAGTAATCGCTGGCATCGACAGCATCTTCGAACCCTGTTGGGGTTTCCTCAGAGGCCGGTTCTTCAATTGCGGCCTCGGGGCTTTCGCTACCGGACTCATCACCGGTGCTGGTTTCAAACGAATCTGCGGACGTACCGATCGGAGTGACTTCCGGATTTTCTTCCGTGGTGCCCACTGGGGTCACTGCGGGAGATTCCGAACCGTCTGATGATGATTCTACACCAGATTCCCCAGCGGTATCAAAAGATTCCTGAACTGGAGTTTCCTCGGCAGTGTCAAAAGTTTCCACAACGGGAGTTTCTTCTGCAGTTTCCATGGCAGGTTCTTCCGCAGGAGTTTCTTCCTGAACAGTAGTATCAAAGGAATCCGTCGCAATTTCCTCAGCTGGAGCTTCTTCCGCCGTATCGAAAGTCTCTTCAACGGCCTGAACCTCCTCGGCGGTATCGAAAGACTCCATCACCGGAGTTTCTTCCTGTACCGCATCAAAGGAGTCCATCGGAGTTTCTTCGATAGCCGGGGTTTCTTCTACAGCGGGCTCGAAAGTCTCTTCAGGTGCTTGCGGAGAGGTTTGCTCGAAAGTCATTTCTTCGGCAGCTTTCTGTTGCTGTTCCTGGCGTTCCAGATAACCTTTCAGGTAATCCAGATTAGTGGAGGCCATCTCAATTTTCGGATCAAACTTCAACGCCTTCTCATAATTCTCCATGGCTGACTCCAGTTGCCCGGAGTTCTGGTACATGGCACCGATATTATAGTAAGCCGAAGCGAGCCCCGGTTTCTCATTGAGGGCCAGCTCAAAATAGCGTATGGCCTCGTCATGCCGCTTCAGATAACCGTAGACCAGACCCATGTTGTAATATTTCACGGTCCGCGAAGGTGCGGAACTCATGGATTGTTCCAGATAGCCCACTGCGTTTTCATAATCTCCCGTGCGGGCCTGCATTTCGCCCAAACGGTAGGCGGACAGGTAATCCATGGAATTCAAATTGACCGCCTGCTGCAGGGGATTCAGGGCGTCTGCATAGTGTTTGAGCCGGTAATGCGCCTCACCCAGTTTGGCAAAGTACCGGGAGTTGTTTTCATAGTTTTGGGTCAGGGATTCCAAAGGCGCGATCATTTTTTTCCAGGAGCTCCGGGTTTCATAAATCCGCACCAGAGTCTGGTTCGCCTCTTCATTAGTGGGGTCCAGCTTCAACGCCTTTTTAGCCGTTTTGATGGCGTTGCTGTATTGCCCTTTGCTGGCATACACCTGGCCCAGGTAGCTGAGAGCGCCTACGTGCCTGGGATCCTTCTGCAGAGCTTTTTTGAATAAACGCTCAGCCCGGTTGTATTGCCCCTCTCTGGCCTGCTCAACGCCTTGGTTGTAGGTTGCCGTAGCGTCAGCGGACACCACGTAATTCATTGATATCAGGGCGCTTAGGTTTCCAGCGGTAGCATTGCCAACAATGCCCAGGGTTAAAATAATACTTGCGATCCAAGCCAGGGGCCTCTTCATACCTCGTCTCCTCATACAAAAGTATTGGGTAAGATTTTCATAGAAAGTAATGTGAATTTAATTAAGGATAAGTCCCGGCAGAAGGATTGTAAACCCCGCCCAAACCCCGTTTGGCTTTAGTGGGCAAGTTTCAAGGGAATTCGTTTGTCCGGGAAGAAGCGTTTAGTGCGTCGAATCCAGTGTTCTGATTCGGTGTAGGATTTTAGCCGTGGCACCCCACACACGGTGCTCCAGATGCCAATAGGCAACCATTTGTTTTTGTGGAGGATAGCCCATTTCGCGATGGTGCGTGGAGAGTAGGGGTAGCAGAGGAATTTCCAACACTTTTTGAACTTCGCCCGGATTTCTGCGGTATGGGGGCAGTTGATCGAGAATGGTGATAAAGGGCGCGATATCAAAGCCCGTGAGCGTACGCACCGGCGGCAGGAGGCCCAACACCTGCGACGCCGGAATATCCAGGTTCAGCTCCTCCCGGGTCTCGCGCAGAGCCGTGGTCAGCAGGGTGCCGTCCTGTTCCTCAAAGATGCCGCCGGGAAAGGAGATCTGTCCGGCATGCAGGCGTAACTTTTCGGACCGCTGGATCAACAGCACATGCGGCTGGCGGTGCCGGGTGTA
>QIDN01000045.1 GCA_003229345.1 Nitrospirota bacterium
CCCTGTTGCCAGAGCGGGGTTATGTTTACGCGAAATAAGCTTACAGCATCTTATGATTGCTGAGGGTCATGGAGCTGACCACGCAAGTGCCTTCCTGGCAGTCGATGATGCGCCGCTGTTCGGGCAGGTCGTAGGCGTCGACGCGCGTGTAGTGGTCGGTGTAGCTCTCGACGTTCTTCAACCCTTTGGACTCCGGGTTGAAATAGAACACCGAATACTTTTGGGTCAGAAACTTGCCCTCGGCGTTCTTCACGCTTTCCTCGATGTTAATGGAAAACGAAAACCGCGGCGTTGTGCGGTTGATCTGCTGGATGCGTCCGTCCTTTACCCGGTAGAACGAACCCATGCCGTCGCCGCCCATGACGATACTGCGTCCCAGCGGATGCGTCCCGTCGTCGCCGAACGCCAATTTGTATTTGCCGTCTGACTCGTCGAACGAACGGGGTCCGCGGTGCATGGCGATGGACGCCAGGTTCTCCGATGCGAATTCCTTCGCCTTTTCGTCCTGGAGTGTCAGTTCGATTTCCTTCGGACCTTTGACGGTAACGGTCCCGGTTTCTTCCTTGCCATTGATGTTCACATTGATATCGGCGGTGAATCCCTTGAAGTCGGCATTCCATCGCGCGGTATTGCCGAACACTTCGCGCAGGGCTTCACGTGCTTTCGGATCGTCCTCCTGCGTGGTCGCGACGTCCTGTTCCTTGGTATAGGTGGCCATAAAACGAGCTCCTTAAATATATATAAAGGTTATTTGTGGATGGTCTTCAAATAACCGGCACGGACCGCGTGGTCCTGCCGGCTTTTTCTGGAAGCGGTTATTGTATCACAGAGAGGAGCGGACGGCCCTACTGCCCGCGGTAATACACGATTATATCGGCCTTTTTCCGGAGGGCCTCAATATACCGCCCAACCAGCTTCTGGGCTTCGGTCATAAACAGATGTTTTTGAATGGATTCCTCCACCTCCGCGAAGGGAGCATAATCCGACGGCCTGGTTTCCATGAGCCGGATGATGTGGTAGCCGAACTCGGTTTCAACAATATCGCTGGTCTCGCCGACTTTTAAATTGGCCACCGCCTTGTCGAACATGGGATCGAATACGCCTTTGTACATGAAGTCGAGGTCGCCGCCCTTGCCGGCGCTTCCTTTATCCTCCGAATATTGTTTGGCCAGCTCTTCGAAGTTTTCTCCGGATTTGACTTTCCCATACACCTCGTCAATTTTCTTTTTGGAAGCGGCGCGGTATTCCCCGGCCTTTTCTTTCATTTCCTCCGGAGAGGTATTCTGCACCACATCAAAGGGAACGTAGGCGACAAAGATATGGCGTGCACGAAAGGAGTCGGGCCGCTTGAAACTTTCCTTCTTGTCCTCGTAAAACTTTTTGACCTGAGTATCGGTGATCTGAACCTTGCCCTTGACCCGGTCATCGAGAAGATTCTTGGCGATAAGGTCGACCTCGATGCCCTTTTTCAATTCATCTTCGGAGAGTCCGCGAAGCTTCAGGATTTCCTGAAATTTTTCTTCCGATTCGTAGGATTTTTTGAATGCCTGCAATTCCTTTTCGACCGTTTCCGGAGACACTCCGCTCCCTTTGGCCTGGCCTTCCTGGTACATGAGCTCCCGCACGATTTCCTTATCGATGATGGCTCCCGCCAGTTTGGCTTTCTGTTGAGCGTCCAGATTTTGGCCGATGCGGCGCATATCCAGGTTCACCCGGAACCGAATGTAATCGGAGCGCAATTCAACGCCATTGACCTTGGCCACCACCCCGGGAATATTCATGCCCTCGGTGAGGTCCTCGCCGCCCAAGGGGTCCTCCGCCCAGACGGGTGCGCTCAAGATCAAACTTACCAATAAGACGATTCCAAAAATCCAGCCTGATGGTTTAAACATGCGAGTAGCTCCAGTATATAAAAGAATAGAAACGGCGTGGTTCCCGCCGGTGATTCCTTACAGCTTCCATAAATAATCGATCAATGCCTCGATCTCTTCGTTCGTGAGTACCACTTTTTTGCCGATGATCGTGGCCATGAAACTTTTCCGCGCTTTGGGTTTGCCTCCCCGGTAGCGGAAGTAACGGGCGTTGATGTCCTGCACATCCGCACCGTTGCCAGCCCAAACGGCGGCGGGATCCTTCAACCATTTGCGGACCCAATCCTTGCTGTGCCGGTGCCGCACGCCCTGTAATCCGGGGCATACGGGAGCAAAGACCGTTCCGGGATTGCGGATCTTGTGACACAGGGCGCAGTGTTTTTCCTTGAAGAGCTTCTGCCCCACATCGGGATCGGCAAACACGGGCGAAAAGGCTCCCAGACCTGAAAATAAAAGCAGGAAACATATCACTCTTTGGTTCAATTTCATAGCGGAATTTTGATGGAGAATCGCCCTGTCTTCTGCCTTTAAATGTCTCTGATCTGTTGAATGCCCCAAGGCTACCACCGTTTCAATCGGGTTGCAACCGGGCCAAGTTGACTCCCCTTGCGGCATGTGTGACAATCCCGGAAACCTATTGCCAATTCTTCCTGATGCCTTTTGTCCGCCCATTCTCCGCCAAATTTATTCCGTACTTTTGCCTGTTTCTTTCCGGCCTGACCAGCCTGACCTACGAGCTGATCTGGATCAAGCAGTTACGGCTGGTATTCGGCGGAACCCTGTACGCCATCAGCGCCGTGTTGTGCGCGTTTATGGTGGGATTGGCGCTGGGTGCGTGGGGCATTTCGAAATACCTGCAAAGGCCCGGCCGGGAGAAGACCCACCTCATCCGGCTGTACGGCATACTGGAAGCCGGGATCGGCCTCTATGCTCTGCTGTTTCCTCTGATGTTGAGCGGGCTGTCGACCGTTTATCCTCATCTGGTTGATTTGGCCACAGGATCGGGAGTGCC
>QIDN01000338.1 GCA_003229345.1 Nitrospirota bacterium
GGCAGTTGCAGGCTGTGAGTGCAGTCGAACACCACCGGGTAGCCGAACTCGCGCATCAGCACCAGCGACCGCATATCGACCACCATGTTGTTGTACCCGAACATGAAGCCGCGTTCGGTGAGCATGATATCTTCGTTGCCGCACTCCTTGATTTTATCGACCACGTTTTTCATATCCCATGGCGCGAGGAATTGTCCTTTCTTCACGTTAACCGGTATGCCCGCTTTGGCGGCCTTGACGACGAGGTCGGTTTGCCGACAGAGGAACGCAGGAATTTGTAATACGTCGAGCACTTGCGCCGCCGGGTCCACTTCTTCTTCCTTGTGGATGTCTGAGAGGATCGGCAAGTCCAATTCCTCCTTCACCTTGCGCAGAATTCTGAGGCCTTCCTTAATGCCGGGACCGCGATAGGACTTGATGGACGACCGGTTGGCCTTGTCGTAGGACGATTTATAGATGAAGGGTACTCCCGCATCGGCAAAAATCCGTTTCAGTTGTTCGGCGGTTTCCAGCGCGTGTTTTTCCGATTCGATCACGCAGGGTCCGGCGATGACGACAATAGGTTTGCCGCCTCCAACTGTCAGAGGGCCGATTTTTATTTCACGTGTTTGTGTTGTGGGTGAAGTCATAGTGTTGATGCGGTGAAAGAGACGGGGTCACGCCGTCAGGGTAGGGGAATCGCTTGCAGGGGTTTGCGTTCCGGAACCGGTCCATCCGGCGATATTATATTATAGGTGATTTCCTTGACACTTTCTTTGCTGAGGGCCAGGTCGATGGACTTGAACCCTTTTTTCTTCCATTCGTCCAACTCGATCTTCGGCGCGTCGGAGCCCGTCACAATGACAAAGGGAATATTTTTTTCACGGTGACTCACATTGTTGAGCGCTTTCAACTCGGCCCGGCCCGGTCGCAGGACATAAATCACGCAATCGCATTGCAGTGGATTACTTTTCTTGAAACAATCCGTCAGCTTGACGAACCCGGCGATGGTGATTTTCTCCTGCTTCAGGAGCTTGGCCAACTGGATGCGCTCACCCTTGATGGGGTCGACAATAAAAATAGTTTTGTAATCCATGAATCCTCTTAGCCAACGATAATCAACCAGTTCAGTCTATCATCAAACCTCGGTCGGTTGAATTAAAATAAAAAGTGGTTGGGAATTGCCCTTGTGGACCTGCGAATCCGTTTGACTTTACAGGTGGGGTCTGGAAAAATGTTTGTAATAGCTGGATTCCCGATTAATTATAGAACGTCCCATTGGGGCTGGTTTGAGATGAGAGGTAAAAAGGACCATGAGAATTGCCCTGAAAAAGCTCAAGGATTACCCATGGTACCTGCGCCCCTTCTTTTGGAATCAAAAGCGCAAATATGGAGAGGTGCTCAAGGCCGGCCTGCTTTGGGCCCGGGTACCTAAATTGTTTGGCGCGGTGGCTCTCCTTTATGGGGTGATTGACCGAAAAGGTTCTCCCCTCAGCCCTGTGCTCCGGTCTCTGGTCACAGTCAAGGTTTCCCAAATCAACGGATGTGCATTCTGCGTAGATATCAATTCCGCCACCTTAATGAAACGCGGAGTTTCGCCGGGTAAGGTGGAAGCTTTGCAAACCTGGCGGGACAGCGGCCTGTTTGATGAAATGGAGCGTGTGGCCCTGGAGTATGCGGAGACGGTGACCCGGTCGGATTGTCAGGTTGACGATGACCAGGTGGCCCGGCTCAAGCAGTATTTTAATGAGGATGGAATCGTCGAGCTTACCGGGTTGATCGCATTTCAAAACATGTCCAGTAAGTTCAACAGCGCCTTGGGCGTTCCTTCTCAAGGTTTCTGTCAAATTCCCCGTTCGACCCTTCGCTGACTTCTGCGATAGGCGAATGCTATATTATTCTTTTTTGTAGAGGGATTATGATCTGGAAAAAATGGATTATAGCATGTGCCATCGGGTCCGTGTTGCTGTCCACCACGGCATGGGCGGAGGACCGGGTGGTGGTGGTCGAAGTTTCCGGCGCCATCAATCCTGTAGTGGCCGAATTCGTCAGCACGGAAATCAAAGACGCCAACGCCGCCCAGGAGGCGTTGATCATTATCCGCATGGACACGCCGGGCGGCCTCGATACCTCCATGCGCCAGATCATCAAGTCCATTCAAACGTCGAAGATTCCGGTGGCGACTTTTATCGCCCCGAGCGGCTCCCGTGGCGCATCTGCGGGGACGTTCATCACCATTGCCTCGCACATCGCGGCGATGGCGCCGGGCACGAATATCGGCGCTGCGCATCCGGTCAATATGATGGGAGGCGGCAAGGAGGGTGATCCGAAAGAGCCTTCCCCCATGGAAGAAAAAATCCTCAACGACGCGTCGGCCTATATCCGCTCCCTTGCCGAAACGCGCGGGCGCAACGCCTACTGGGCCGAGCAGGCGGTGCGTAAAAGCGTTTCCATTTCCGCCGTGGAAGCCAAAAAATTAGCCGTCATTGATTTGATCGCCAACAACGTCGAGGCGCTGGTGCTGGCGGTCGATGGCCGCGAAATTAAAATGGGCGACGACACCAAAGTGACCCTCGCTACCAAGGGTAAAGAGATCGTGTATCACGAAATGTCGCCGCGCGAAAATATTCTGGACACCATTTCCAATCCCAACATCGCGTATATCCTGATGATGATCGGGCTGGTGGGACTGTACTTCGAGCTGTCCAATCCCGGCCTCATCCTGCCCGGTATCCTGGGCGGGATCAGCCTGATCCTCGCCCTGTACGCCATGCAGACCCTGCCGATCAATTACGCGGGCCTCCTGCTCATCCTGCTCGGCGGCATCCTGTTCATCGCTGAAGTGAACACCCCGACGTTTGG
>QIDN01000126.1 GCA_003229345.1 Nitrospirota bacterium
ATTGCGGGCTTCGGTCGGGTTGGACAAATCGTCGCTCGAATCCTGAGTGCCAAAAAAATCGGATTCATCGCGTTGGATAACAGCCCTGGACAAGTAGATTTCGTAAAACGGTTCGGCAACAAAGTGTACTACGGCGATGCCTCAAGACTGGAACTTCTGCGGGCCGCGGGTGCGGATAAGGCATCGCTCCTCGTCCTCACTATCAGTGATATTGAATCTTCGCTACGCACTGCCGAACTGGTGTCGAGACAATTTCCGAATCTTAAAATCATGGCCAGGGCGCGCAACAGAAAACATGCCTACCAGTTGATGGATCTTGGCATCACGGATTTCTGGCGCGATACGTTCTACTCCAGCCTGAAAATGTCGGGAGCTACGCTCGAGTTCCTGGGCTTGTCCAGACACGAAAGTTCAGAAATTGTCGAGACTTTCCGGCGACATGACGAACAACGACTGAAGGACCAACACCATACGCACAAGGATGAAGAACGACTGATATATCTGACCAAAAAGTCCGCCAAGGAACTGGAGGAAATGTTCGAACAGGACGAAGGCAGCGAAAAAAGCGAATAACCCGCAACAGGGAAAAAGTACGAACAGAAAGCACCGCGACGGCTACCAAAATATAAACCCCGGCTGAAGGAGTTTTTCTGTGCTGTGCTGATTTTGACGACGGCTGCCGGATTGATTCCTGCTTTTTTCGATATCAGTCGATAAGTTTTCCGTGTTCGTCATAAAATGGATACGGTCCAGAGAAATCCCCGATGAAACTCAGATGGGTTATCAGGCCGGAGTTGTCACGCCATTCGTGAAGTTGCACAGTCAGGGGCTCCAGGTAAAATTCTGCTGATGAATCATCATCCAAATCAAGCGCGACGTAGTTCGAGGAACTTGGGGCAATGGATACGGTTACACCGTGCCACTGGGTATGAATCGGACGATGTACATGTCCGCATAAGATCTGAAATACCTGTGGGTGCCTTTTCAGTAATCGGCCGAGGGCGTCACCATTCTTACAATTCTGAACATCCATATGTTTTATACCGGTAGTGACCGGCGGGTGATGCATGAATATCAACGTGGGTAAATCGGGTTTCGCCTTGAGCTGTTCATCCAGCCACGCCAGGCGGTTTGAACACATTTCACCTTCCGGTCTGCCGGGTATGGTCGTATCGAGACCTATCATGCGCAGCGGGTAATCTTCGATTACATAGCGCAGATCTCCCGTTCGCGGAAGATACTGGTGGTCTTTAAACGCCTCGCGGAAAATCTCCCGCTCATCGTGATTACCGGGAATCACATACACCGGCATATCAAGCAGTGCAATCAATTCGCGCAAAATTTCGTACTCTTCCACGCGCCCAAAGTCGGCAAGGTCTCCCGTCATCAGAACAACATCCGGCGGTGTTTTGAGATTAATCAGATGATGAAAACAACGCTCCAGATTCGCCGCCGTATCCACTTTCCTGTAGGCAAGCCGTCCCTTTGCCTTGATATGCGAGTCGGTAACTTGAGCGATCAACATAGGGTTAAAGTACCAGGACCATATCGAGGTCTATATCGATACCTACTTCTTCGCCTTCCCTATACTCTCGACGACTGTCTGTCTCTATAGTCAGTTTCTCTCGCCCCGTTCCCTCCACAATGAGCCGGGTGCGATCACCAAGAAAAAAGGCAGCCGCAACATATCCTCTCAACATGCCTTTCCCGGCTTCCGTAATGGTCGCGTTTTCCGGGCGAAACAGAATTTCCTTAGGCCCGTTTCCCGCCGACTGCCATGGCATACTGCCACCTTCGGATTCGAAACACCCATCATGCACAGTACCATTAATACAATTCATGGTTCCGATAAAATCTGCTACGAATTTATCTTCAGGTTCAAAATATATACTGCGAGGAGTCCCAACCTGGGCTACGCGGCCATGACTCATCACCACGATTCTATCACCCAGCGACATTGCTTCCGCTTGATCATGCGTCACATATACAGCAGTAATCCCAAGGCCCCGCAGCAATTCATCTATACCCACCCGCAATCTTTCGCGCAATAGCGCGTCAAGAGCCGTCAGCGGTTCATCCAGGAGAAGCACTCTAGGTTGCACGGCTATAGCCCGCGCGAGAGCGACTCGCTGCCTTTGTCCACCGGATAACTGATCGATGGTGCGTCCCTTGAGTTCGTGGATATGCATCATATCCAGCATTTCGTTCACGCGGGTTGAGATTTCGGCCCTGGTCATTTTTCTGATCTTCAAACCATAGGCAATGTTTTTCTCCACGTCCATGTTGGGAAACAGAGCATAGGATTGAAACACCATGCCCACATTGCGCCGTTCGATGGGCAGGTCGGTTACGTCTTCATCATCAAAATATATGCGGCCCCCGGCATCTGGATTTTCCAGGCCGGCGATTATTCTCAATGTGGTGGTTTTACCGCATCCGGAGGGACCCAGGAATACGATGGTCTCACCGCCCTCGATCTCGAGGGTCATGGGTTCTAATGCCCTGGTGCCATCCGCAAACGTTTTAGCACAGGCTTCCAGGCGAATTGATGTGCTCGGCTGCAAACCATTAGTCATATTTGGCCGCTGTCTGCTTGATCATACCGGCTTCATTCAGCCCGTCGGCAACTTTCAGTAATTTTTTCCGCGGCTGACCGAAACGCTGAAGCGCGATCAGCAAGGGAATTATCATAATCAGGAACACAATAGTATAAGCGCTGCCGATTTCGAGACGCATGGAAGCGTAACTATCGGCCAAACCGACGGGCAGGGTTTTGTTCTGCGGCGTGTGCAGCATCCAGGTAATATTGAACTCTCCCACCGACAGGGTAACCACCATC
>QIDN01000099.1 GCA_003229345.1 Nitrospirota bacterium
ACGCTCAACCACATGGGTATCGATATCTCCCTCTCCACCGAATTGGCAATTCTGATGAGTACGGGGTTGGGAGTTTCCGTACTTTGCCTCATCCTGGCCGGCGTTGGGATAACGAAAATCCCTGCCAAAGACGAGCGCCATACACTCCAAGGCATCGCCATTTGTACTATCATCATCTCCTTGTTCAGCGGGGCTATTCTGATCAATTCCTACTTCGCCTACTCAAAACCTAAAGTGAATACGCTGTATTTTAAATAAGGTCGATGACGAGAATGTGATGGCTCACCTTTCCGGTTTTGGGGTGAGACTTCGATTTTAAAATGAACGACTGCCCGGCATTTACTTTTTTGGGAAGAAGATACTTAATGGGACCTTCATGAGTGTTAAGCGTTCGCACTTTTTGAGATTGATCCCGAACTACTTTTACCTGATGAAAATATTCAGAGATCTCGGAGAGTTTTTGTCGACCTCGATCCACCTGAATTTTTAACAACAGATCTCCCGGCACGCGGTTGAACAATCCCTTTTCTCCTTTTCCCGGAGCCCGGAGAATGGTTTCGTTCGGAGTTTCCCGTGGCACTTCGACATGAAAACTGCCGGCTGTATTTCTAACCTTGATAATTCCCCCTTTGGAAGCGGTAACCGGATCGATTGTCACTACTTTTTCTACATCCAACTCCAGCCATTTTTCCTCGTAACGCTGCAACCAGCGCCACACCTGTTGGGTCCAGCGGTTCAGATGTTTGTGGATTCCCTCCGGAAGAAAATCAAACGGCTTTAACCCCTCCTCAAAAAGCGCAACATAATCTTTCGTAGCAGCGGCATGGGAATAGACCCGATAGGAAAACTGATGGCTCTGGACCCACCTTTCCAGCGTTTGATAGGCGCGTGAGATCTCCTTGAACTTTTCCTCAGAAGCCTGGTTCCCGGCGTTGCGATCGGGATGGCACTCCTTGGCCAGGCGATAGAAAGATTTTTTAATGTCCGTCCATTCGGCTCCCTGTTCCACTTTCAAAATGCGATAGCACTCCTGAATGTCCATACCCTGACCCATCTTCATGGTTCATGCCACTCCCAGAGGAAACGCTGGCGCTTATAACGGCCACCGTTTCAATCCGGTTCATTAATTCAAATTTACCCTGCCTCGGAGAAGGAGCAATTTTTGCCGGATACCGGAAAAAACACACGGGTGCCCTGGAAGCAATGGCAATCAAATCCTCACTTGTTTTGGAACGGGAATCGAATGATAATAACCCCTCAAGGAGCGATTCACCAATGATTAATTTGATAGGCTATCCGGAAGAAAAATTAAAACAGTTGTTTACCGACTGGGGGATACCCGCCTACCGGGTGGGACAGGTATTCAGCTGGATTTACCTCCATCGCGTTCAGCGGTTCGAGGAAATGACCAATCTTTCCAAGGACCTGAGAGCCCGGTTGGCAGAGCATTTTGTGATCGCTCTACCCCGGATTGCCGCTAAAACCCATTCGCAGGACGGCTCCATCAAGTATCTGTTTGAGCTGGACAACGGTTCGCAGGTCGAGAGCGTCTGGATGCCGGATGAAACGCGTAAAACCCTGTGCATCTCCAGTCAGGTCGGCTGTCGGCTGGCTTGCTCCTTTTGCCTCACCGCCACTATGGGACTGAAAAGTAACCTGACTGCGGGGGAAATCATCGGACAATGCCTGGCCGTGAATAATGACCAGCGGGAAGAGGGCCAAATCACCAACATCGTAATGATGGGGATGGGCGAACCTCTGGATAATTATGAGGAGGTATGCCAGGCTTTACGATTGATGGTATCGCCGCATGCCATGAAAATTTCCAACCGGAAGGTGACCCTGTCCACCGCAGGGTTGGTCGACCGTATCCGGCAGTTTGCGCAGGAAAACATTCATGTCAACCTGGCCATCTCGCTCAACGCCACGGAAGATGCAACGCGTGACCAGATCATGCCCATCAATAAAAAATACCCCATTAAAGATCTCATGGACTGCCTTAAGAAATACCCCTTAAAGCCTACTCGCCGCATTACTTTTGAGTACGTACTTTTGAAGGGCATCAACGATTCCGATGCAGATGCGGTGCGCCTGGGTAAGCTATTGAGCGCCATCCGATGCAAAATCAACCTCATTCCATTCAATGGCTATGAAGGTTCGCCCTACCAGCCGCCATCGGAGGAACGCATCAAATCTTTTCAGAACTATTTGATCCAAAAGAAATTCTCCGCCTTTATCCGCAACAACCGGGGAACGGATATTTTGGGCGCCTGCGGCCAACTGGCGGCCCAGGCGATGACCGGCTCCCCGGCTCAGTGATTGTTTTCATCCCTCATTTTTGAAATGAAACACGCTCTTTTTTTCACCGCAAAATACTCTTTTTTTGAAGGTTTGAAAGAGGCGGTAACGTATGTATTTTCCAGCATTTATAATTCTCTTGACTTTAAAAAACCGCTATGATATTTCTCTATCCTTTTTGGAAGAAGTGTTAAATTTTTCTCCTGCACAACTGAGCCGTTTCGCCAAAAGAATTAGAAGCTTCTCAACTTAATTTATTCTCTGACCCTTAACTTCAGGAACTCTGCGATGCCCTCAAGCAACGTCTCAGAGCAAAATTCCCTTTCATTCAAACTCATCCTTCTGGCACTGGTTGTGTACGGCCTGGCTCACCTGAGCCCGGCTCTGCCCTGGGTCTCCTCTTCCTCAATTTTAAATAGTCTGGGACCCCAAACCGTCCTGGCTCAAGAAGATGAGGAGGATGAGGAAGATGATGAGGACGAAGAAGAGGGTGAAGAGGAAGGCGATGGAGAGGCCGCTGAAGGTGAAGAAGC
>QIDN01000421.1 GCA_003229345.1 Nitrospirota bacterium
GCTGATCAAAAAAATTCTGGCCTACCCGGCTTGCATTGAAAAAAGTGCCCAGTCTCTAGAAATACACCGCATCGCCTTTTATCTTCAGGAATTGGTCTCAATTTTTCACAGCTATTACAAGCAGCATCGTGTCGTGACCGAGAACCGGGAGCTGACAATGGCCCGACTGTTACTTCTGGATTGCCTGAGAAATGTGATCGCCAGCGGCCTGGCTGTCCTCGGCGTCTCCGCCCCGGAGAAAATGTAGGGATATTCGTCATTTACCCTGGTTTTGCCCGCTTCCTCAGCCCCTCAAAAAAACCCTGTAAACTATTGAAAAATTTGCTATAATTTCATTGCTGATTTTTCTCTCTGTTGTTCCGGGAGGCCATATTCGATTTCTATCAGGTGACGCTATGGGATTTCTGAAAAAAGTATTTTTATTAAGTTTGTTGGGTTTAGCAGGGTGGGGCATCTATTCTGCCGGCCAGAATAACCTGTTCTCGTTTCTGAACAGTGGGTCCGAAGAGCAGGTCCAACTGGCAAAGAAGGATCGCGCGGTGAAACCCAAATCTTTTTTCGGGAAAGTAAAAGACGTGATGCCTGCTCCGGTTAAGCAATATGACTATACTTTTTTTGAAACCCTGGAAGACGTGGACCTGGAGCGATATGTCGATTTGGATGGCAAGATTAAAGTCATGAAGAAAACCGTTCACTCCTGGGTGGATGAAGTGGGGAAAGTCATTCATGAGCCACGTATCCTTCTGGCTTCATACAAAGAGCCGGATGAGGGATCAAGCAAACCTTCTTCGTCCTACGAGGATATCATCCATAAGCTGGACGACCTGATGAAGGACAAACCGAAAAAAAAGGCATCGCCCCGAACCGCTCCACCAAGTTCGTTTAAGCGCAGTTCTCCTCCAAGGGTCTCCTCCGAGTCAACCAAACGAACAGTCCCGACCACTCCTTCATTCAAATCGTACATGGTTCAAGTCAGTTCCTTCAAAAAGCTGAGCCATGCCCGTTCCATGGAATCCAAGCTACAGGGGAAAGGGTATTCCGCTTTCGTGAAGAGTGTGGAGGTGTCCAAAACCAAGGGCATCTGGTACCGGGTATTTCTCGGAAAATACCAGACTGAAGCGAACGCCCGCGCCGCCGCGCAAGAAGCGCAACGCCTCCACAACTTGAAGACCATTGTTCTGAAATCTTCCAGGTAGTACTTCCTTGAGGTTGTAAAAGGCAGGGAAGACTTAGAAAGGTTTCAAGTCCCCGATGTAACGTTCGCTGTTGTCGAATTCCTGCAGAACCTCCACTGGGTCATCTTTCCTGATATCGCCATAAAACGTTTCCTTGCTGTCGAACCAGGTGTTGAACCGGTAGCCCTCGGTGTCGTCGTGGTAAAGTTTTCGCCGCGCATCCTTCCCATTGAACGAAAAATTAAGCCGTGCAGTTTTCCCGGCTTCGATGATGACGGTCCCTTTTTGCGTGGGAACGAAAGGGTGCCAGGCGGTCACTTCGTAGGTGCCGGGCGGGATGCTTTTAATATTGAAGTTTCCCTCGGCGTCACTGATCACAAAGTAGGGGTTGTTGATGATATAGCCACGGGTCTGGAGGAAAGGATGCAGGTTGCATTTCAGAATAAACTCCGGCGCGTCGGGGTTGATGAAAGCGGAGCGGACCTGCGAATTGATCGACAACACGCTTTTATTAGTGGTCTGGTTCCTGTGTGCACCGTAAATTTCATAGGTGGCGATTTCGTGTTTGATGGGATCGGTGTTTTCAATCAGGATATCCTCCCCATTCTTAATGCCGATCACATATTTGTCCGCGTGGCACCGTTTCAGTTGCAGGGTTTGCATTTTACGCGGGAAGGGTTTTCCTTTTTTGACCCCTTGAAGGGCGATGATTGTGTCTTTAAGTCCGCCTTTCTTCGAGACGGTAAAATCGTGCAAAATCCGGTGGCCCTTGCCGTCGGACATGCGTGAGCAGAATTCAATATTGGGAGCGTGGATTAAATGGAAAGACCGTGCCTTGGGCACTGGGCCAACCAGGTTGACGCGGCCCGTCAGCGTTCCTCCTTGGTCGACCGATGTGATTTTATAATCGAGTGGGATCTGGTCATGGAGTTGCTTCGCCAGTTTGTAATTTCTCTTATACAGTTTGCTGACCTGTTGCCGTGCTTTTTCGTCCCGGCCCAATTGATGGTAAATCAGTCCCAAGTCGTAATCCGCAAGGACCATGCGTGAATCTTTTTGGAGAGCGGTTTCGATTTCCTGAGCGGCGTCCTCCAGAAAGTTGAGCTTGGCGAGTGACAAGCCACGGAAATACCGGAAGTTGGCATTGTCATAACCCATCTCCAGTGCCTTCTGGAAGGCAAAAAGGGCCTCTTTGTGGCGGTTGACCCGGCTGAGGGCTACCCCCAGATTGGCCTGCGTTGCGGAATCGTCGGGTTTTTCCTGCAGGGCTTTTTCAAATTCTCGAATCGCTCCATGCCAATCTCCCTGCTGGCTTAAAACGTTGGCCTTGTGAAGAGCCCCTTCAGATGTTTCTGCTATAGCGGGCGTCGTGGAGCTTATCGCAAACCATACAGCCCAAAAAACAGCGATCACGGTTCTGACCTTGATCTTCCTATAAAAAATAGACATATAATTTAAATTCCCCGTTTATGGATAAGGCCAATCTATCAAGTAGGATGAAGTCCGTCAAGAGCCTTTAAAATATGCATAAGGAACTCTTTTTACTACCCAATAATCCACAAATAAGATTAACCTGCAATATATCTTGTCACTCCTATTATAGATACACTGGATGGGATATTTATTTCAATCATTGACGTTTTAAAC
>QIDN01000356.1 GCA_003229345.1 Nitrospirota bacterium
GCTCTGCTTCTTTCAGCATCTGGCGGCATTTGGCCTGAGTTTCATCCAGGGCTTTCTCCTGGTTTTTACGCGACTCTTCACTGGCCAACTGGACAATCGTGGCGGCCTTGTCATGGGCGGCTTTGAGCTGTTCTTCAAAATCTTTTTTCAGTTTTTCCGCCGCGGCTTTAATATCCTCGGCACTTTGCAAATCGCCGGAAATCTTTTTCTCGCGGGCCTCAAGGATCTCAAAAATTGGCGGAAAGGCATACTTCTTCATCAAGAACAGAAAGATTCCAAAGGAAACGATCGACCAAAATATCAACGATGAGAATACGGAGATTTGCTCAAATTGCGGCATTTTAATTTAATCCTGAAAAATGATTTTTGATTACAACTCGCCCATCCCAGCCCAAAAGTTTCCTCCGGGCCTGCTCAAAATTACGCAGATGGGATGTAGCCCATGATAATGAACGCGACAACCAATGCATACAGGGCAATCGCTTCAACCAGGGCGAACCCGATCCAGCAGTATTTTCCGATCCGCGCTTCCGCGTTGGGCTGTCTGCCGACGGTTTCAATCGTTTTGGCAAAAATATAACCGATACCCAAGCCGGCGCCATTAAAGCCGATTGCACACAATCCCATACCTATCAAACCCGCTACACTTGAATCCATTCTACTTCTCCTCGATTTTTGGTTATCAGATCAATGCATTTTAATGACATCGCCCAGGTAAAAACAGGTCAATGTCGTAAAAATATAAGCTTGTATAAAAGCGACCATAAGTTCCAAGGCGTTGATTAACACGGTAAACCCAAAAGGTAGAAATCCTATAAACCACGGCAGGGTCAGGGACATCCCGAATAAAACCGCCAATACCGTATGACCTGCAGTCATGTTGGCAAACAGGCGGACCGCCAGTGAAAAGGGACGCGCCAGCATACTGATGATTTCGATCGGAATCATCAAGGGAATCAGAATTTTAGGGATGCCTGAAGGCAACAAAATTCCGAAAAAGTGCAGACCGTGGCGTCCGAAACCAATAAACAGGGTCATCATAAATATAAATATCGCAAAGGTCCCGGTGACCACTATCTGGCTGGTAATGGTGTAGGATCCAGGAATTAAGCCGATCATATTGCAACTGAGAATGAAAAAAAACAACGCGGCAACGAAGGGAAAAAACTTCCTTTCTTCCTTACCGATAAAATCATCCACCAGCCCTCTCAAAAACAGCAGGAGCATTTCGGCGATGCTCTGCATTTTGGTCGGCACCAGGCGACCCTCTGTTTTTCTAACCAACATGAACAGGATAAAAACAATCGCCAAGGCAGCCCACATAACAAAGATGGCCTTGTTGAGGGAAATATCGATTCCCATAAGGCTCAAGTGAACGCTGGGATGCAATTCAAAATGATGTAAGGGGCTTTCTTTCATCGATTCGGCTACGAATCCTCTCCTTTAGGGGTTTGGTCCCCGTTATTTTCTTCTTCGTCGAACTGCAGGGTCATGGCCGTCCGGTATACAGTCAGGCAACCCGCCGCTCCTCCGAAAATCACACCGGCCAAAATGCCCCAGGGCTTGGTATCAAAATAATTATCCATGGCGTACCCCATAAGCGCTCCGATCATGGTGGCCACCACTAATTCCGTACCCAGACGAAACGCGATGCCTATACCTTGGCGTATGCTGCTTCCTTTACTCATTAATTTATTTCGACAGGGGATGCTCAGCCGGAAGGGACCGCTCAAACGGGTATACCTGAATCACTCCATCAAGTCTGAGAGAAAATAACCTTGTATTCCCTGCATGTCAATTGAAAATTTAGATTTTACAGCCTTTTCAGCGGTCTTTTAGACTGCATGAGCGGATTTTTCTGGAATCATTCGGGGGATGGTAACTGAGAAAACGGAAGCGCTTAATTGATTTACTCTAATAGGGTAGCTCGCCGTAAGTTTTTTCGTATTCATCGATGGGGACCATATCGATGGCATCCCAAGGGCACCCCTCAAGTAACGTGTCCAACGGCCCCTTGGAGATGCACTTTTTACAACCGATGCACAGCAGGGGGTCCACCTCCACCCGATTGAAAATCGGCGCATCAGGATTTTCGACTTCATACATGCACAAATCCACCGGGCATTCGGTGATGCAAATAGGAGCTCCAGCACAGCCCGTACAGGCATCGTTGATCACTGCCATCAATTTGGGCTTTCGCTTCCTTTGTACGGATCTTTTTGCTTTTTCGGCAACGGCCATTTTTCAACGCTTTAGGAGAAGTTGATCAATGTACATATTTTACCAAAAACGGCTCTGATGTATATCAAATTCCCGGCCTCCTTGCAAGCTTTTGAGGGGGAGAAAACCCATTTCCACAAGAATTTAAGCTGACGGGGCCCTCTGACGCTTTCTCTTTACAGTAAAAGGTACTTAATATAAGATGAGGGCTGGAATCGGGCTCGAAACCGGGTTTTTTCGGATAAACCCTTTTACTTCTCGGAAAACACAGATGTTGCACATAATCGTTTGGTTCAAACGTTTCATATATATGGATTCAATCCAAAAATCATGTCATTCAATCGCGTCCTTGGCCAAAGCCAGGCGAAACACATATTAAGTCAGGCCCTTTCTAACAGCCGACTCTCCCATGCCTATCTGTTCTACGGGCCTGAGAGCATAGGGAAAAAGCTCTTGGCGATAGAATTCGCCAAGGCCCTGAACTGCCTCTCCCCTGAAATGGAAGACGCCTGCGGCACCTGCGACTTCTGCCGCAAAATCGAAGACCGCGTTCATCCCGATTTCTTTTTTCTGAAACCCACCAAGTCTACCCC
>QIDN01000026.1 GCA_003229345.1 Nitrospirota bacterium
ATCTGGGTGTCGTGCAGGCGGTCTTCGTCTTCTACCGGAATCAGCGTGCATTGCCGCATGAACGACTCGGCGAACAGGCCGCGTCCTCTGGATGTGGTTTCCCCATTATTACCGGTTACCTTGATACGGGCGATGCCGCAGGAGGGCGACCTTGATTTAAAAATGTAGCCGCACAGATTCATCTTCGCCAATTCAGCGGAACGTTTTTTAGAATAGCGGTTCATACGCTGGGTCCAGTCGGTTCCGGTGGTATTGCCGATCATGCGTGGAGCCTTTGGATTGCCGGTCAACTGCACCGTCTCGCGCGGGATGCCCATACCGATCTCCACCTCGGGGCAGGTCGGTACCCATTCGAACAATGGCCCCAGCAGGTCTTTCACGAAAGGGTCCAGTTTATGATCCCCATCCCAGCGCACCTTTTCGCCCAGCAGGCAACTGCTGACGCCGACCTTGATTCTGGATTTCGGATTTCGAATAGCCATGAAAAGGATCACTATATAATGAAGAGATAGTTACGCGTATTATATCAAAAAGGAGGTGGCCTTTAATCCGGGATCCCATATTCAAAAATAACTTGCCACCCGGTGCCGGGGGCGGTATTTTGGAATCAACAGGCGTGCGCTCCCTTACAGGGAGTAGAAATTTGCTGACCGTTGATGGCTTTTGATATTCCCCTTGCGCAGTTCAAGGTTTTAAATTTGCTCCGGGCCTTGCCCGGCTCTCCTCCTTTTAAAGGAGGGGCTGGGGGTGGTTGATGATTCTTTTCCTTCTCCCCGAACCCGGTATATTTTACCCTTCATGAAAATTCTGGTCATCGATAACGACAGCGAGCGGATCAACACCCTCAAATCTTTGGAACTCAACGGTCATTTGGTTCAGGCTGTCGGGACCTTGTCCGAAGTGAGAGAATTTCTGGATTCATCCGTTTTCCAGGTCCTGGTGTTGGGACCGGAGCAGATTTCCGGTGATCCACTAAAAGCGTTTTCCGAATGGCGGCAATCGCTCGCAGAGGAAACCTCTCCCTGGGTGGTGGCATTGGGAGCCAAGCAGGATGCGGCGGCTGGCATCGATCACTTTTTCCCAATACCCTTTGATAAAATTGATGTGGTTGAGTTACCGGGTTTGCGCGGAATTCCACCGGAACCGGAGGCCATCGACTACAACGCGGCCCTGGGAATTTGCGATAGCGACGAGGACCTGCTCCGTGAAATCGCGGAAATTCTTATCAAGGACGGTCCGAGGCGCATTGAAAAACTGACACGGGGCCTGGAAGAAAAAGATTGGAAAGCCGTTAGGGAAGCCGCTCATTTGATGAAAGGGTCGGCCTTGAATCTGGCCGCCGGATTCCTGTGCACGGCCACCCAGAATCTGGAACAGGCCGGGGCAGCCGGGAACACGCCTCTTATTCTCTTCTGGTTTGATCAGGTGGTCTATGAGTACGGACGGTTGGAAAACCGCTTGAAAGACCTGATCGGTGGTTCGGCGGGTCTGTCATAACTCATTTTAGTAAAAGGGTTTATGGGCGGTTTCCGAAGCCGCTGTTTAAAAATACTTGCAACCCCTCTCGGGAAAGTGTACAAAGCTAAACTCTGTCCAAATCTGAGCGGATGGGATACAATAATCCCTTCCGTTAGAAATATTTATCCGTTATGGAGGTTTAATTGGCAAATCATAAGTCCGCAATCAAACGCAATCGGCAGAACGAGAAACGCAGTGTCCGCAACCGGGGTCTCCGCACGCAGGTGAAGAGCCATACCAAGAAGGTGCTCACGGCCGTAGATGAGAAAAATGTAGAAGAAGCTCAGAAGAGTTTAAAGGAAGCCACGACGATTATTGCGAAAGTGGCCAGTAAAGGTGTTTTGCATTCCCGTACCGCGTCCCGGAAAATTTCCGGTCTCACCAAAAAAGTGAATCAGTTGTCAGCCGCCGGCTGAACACAAATTCAACACCAAGGTTTCAAGAATTCCCTCCGGCGCCTTGCCGGAGCCTTTCAGTTCCCGGTCCGCCCGGAACAAACTTCGGAATCCATCCCGCAATTGTCTTTCACTGAATTTTCCTGCGTACCGCAGGGCCTGTTCCACCCGAAACGGATGAACACCCATTTTCTGCGCGATGCGGGAAGGTGGTGTTCCCGCATTTTGATGGTGCTTCACCTCCCAGATCAAACGGAACTGCCCGGAGATCGATCCCAGCAAATTGACTGGTTCTGCACCATGCTCCAACTGATTGCGAAGAACCTTGAGCGACTGAGCGGTATTTTTTGATTGAAGGGCATTGGTTATGGCGAACCAGTCTTCTTGCCGAGTTTCTCCCACCACTTCCATGACCGCTTGCTCGTCAATCGACTTGGTTTTGCCGGCGAAGGTGATGACCTTTTCCAGCTCGCCGGCCAGCAGGCCTGGTTTTGGGCCCACCCGATCGACCATCAACCGTGCTGCTCCCGCGCTCAACGTGCGTCCTAATTCTTTCGCGCGGTTTCTGAGCCAGGGGGTCAGGGTGGCCTCGCGGGGAGCGGTGCATTCCCCCGCACCTTTTATTTTGGTCAGTGCTTTATAGATTTTTCGTTTGCGGTCGGCCTTGCGCGCGGTCAATACCAGGCAGACGTCCGGCACGGGATCGGATACATAGTCGAGTAGAGGCGGAACATTCGCGTCATCCCATTTGAATTCGTCCAGACCGCGCACGATCACCAGTTTTTCCCCGCCAAAAAACGAAAGAGTTTTGCAGGCGCCGATCCATTCGTGGACCGAGCTGGTTTTAGCGTCGAAGGTTTCGAAATTGAAATCCCGGTTATCGGGCGTGATCC
>QIDN01000359.1 GCA_003229345.1 Nitrospirota bacterium
CCGCGCCGCGTCCTCTGGAGCGTTTGAAAGTAGAGATCGGACCGGACGGTCAGATCGTCGTTGATAAAAGTAAAAAATTTCTTTTTGAAAAGGGAGAATGGGGCAAGCCCGGCGCGTTTCTCCGGGTATAACGTTTCTGCTCTCTATTCAATTACGCTAAATTTACGGAGGTTTTTGTTTTGGCCAATAAGCCCAAAATTCCAAATATAGCCGAGATCATGGCGGACATCAAAAGTGGTAAAATCTTTAATGATATTGCCAAGAAGTTTACCGGATCCCAGATTTGGACTTCTTCCTTTCGGCATGGTTATGCGGACACACCCCGCAACCGGGTTTTGCAAATTGCCAGTAATGTCTGGTTGCACTTGCATCCGGTAAAAATTCACCGCCATGCGTTACGAATTAAATTCACCTGGTGTATGGGCGGAATTACGTTCCTTTTGTTTTTGTCCACCGTGGTCACTGGCGTGATTCTGATGTTCTATTATCGACCGGTAGGGGAATACGCCTACTTCGATATGAAATATCTGCAGTACGACGTGCCTTTCGGCATGTTGATGCGGAACATGCACCGATGGGCGGCCCATGCCATGGTGATTACCGTCTGGCTTCACATGTTCCGTGTGTTTTTAACGGGTTCCTATAAACCTCCGCGCGAATTCAACTGGGTGATCGGTGTGTTTCTGGTCACCTTTACTTTGTTGTTGAGTTTTACCGGCTACCTGCTTCCCTGGGATCAACTGGCCATGTGGGCGGTAACCGTTGGTACCAATATGGCCCGTGGGACTCCATTTTTGGGACACGAAGGACCGTTTCAGGAATATGTGCCGCTCATCAGTCCCCGGTATGATGCCCGGTCAGTGCTGTTGGGAGGAAGCCTGGTTGGACCTCCGGCCTTGTTGCGGTTTTATGTACTACATTGTATTTTTATTCCGCTGGTTGCCGGAGCTCTCATGATCGTCCATTTCTGGAGAATCAGAAAAGACGGTGGAATCTCTGGCCCACTTTAATCAATCGTAGTTTTGACACTGGGATATCCAACTCACTTAAGGAATCGTTCTGATCATGGCCACCGCCGTTAAAAAAAAGGTAGCTGAGGATTTACCGGAGAAGGTTCATGTCTGGCCTTACCTGGTGCGTCTCGAGTTTTTGTGCGCACTTATTGTCATTATCGGTTTAACGGTATGGTCCATTGTGATCGACGCGCCTTTGGAAGAAGCCGCTAATCCTACTAAAACCCCCAATCCCTCCAAGGCACCCTGGTACTTCCTGGGCCTTCAGGATATTCTCGTTTATTTCGATCCATGGTTCGCCGGAGTTATTGCGCCGGTATTGATCATTGTTGGGTTGATGATGATTCCCTACCTCGATGTCAATCCGAAAGGCAATGGATACTATACCTATGCCGAGCGGAAATTGGCGATTTGGGTTTATTCTCTCGGGTTCATTGTTTTGTGGGTTTCCCTCATCATTATGGGCGTGTTTCTGCGCGGACCCGGATGGAACCTGTTCATGCCCTGGCAATACTGGGACCCGCATAAGGTGGTGGCTTTGGTCAATGTCGATCTACCCTATGCGTTCGGAATACGTACCTACTGGAATGCCGCATTATTTGGCGGCGCCGTGGTCCTCGGTTACTTCGGCTTGGGGACTGCTGCGTATATGTTTCTGGAACGCAAGGCCATCAAAAGCGTGGGTATTCTCCGAATGCTGATAAAGATCAACTTAATGCTAATCATGATGGGTATCGTTATTAAGATTGTTTTGAGGCTGGCATTCAACATCAAATATGTTCTGGTCACGCCCTGGTTTAATATCTGACTTATAAAATCAAATGACAGAAGATCCGAATCGAAAAGAAGGGGAGTTTGACGAGACTACCTCGTATAGTTTCCTGTATTTCCTGGTGGCCGGAGCCACGTTGTTCGTCACCCTGTGGGCGTTCTGGGATGATGAGTACACCCGCCGCGGATACAAGGAATTTCAGAACGTATTTTATAAGGAACAATTCGCCCGTGTTGAAGCTGAATATAAAACCATCAATGAGAATATCCAGGCCAAGGAACAGGAAATAACCGCTGCCATCGCTTCTGAAGAAGCCAAACTGAGTGACAGCGATGAGTACGAAGAACTGGCAGAGAGAGCGTGGGAAGCACAAAATCGCCTGGATGAGGTGACCGAAGAACAGAAATTCACCAAGAGCCATCTTGATGAGTATTACTATTATTACAAAAAAGCCATGCACGAAGGCAAGAACTTCGAAGTCCAGCTGGCCAAAGTCCATGATGCGGAAAAGGAAATTCAGGATTTTAATCCGCTCATTGCCGAATTAAAACTCAAAAGGGACAATGCCGAGGAGGGACTACTCAAATTCAAGGCCAAGAAGGAAAGCCTGGAAAAAGAGCTCGCTAAAATGGTCGGCGACAAGCAGATTCTTGCGGGAAGAATGGATTATTACAAACCGTTTCCATTTTTCTGGCGCCCCACTGAAATTTTGCAAACTGTGATTCCAACTTACGGCAAAAACAACTTTCAGGAAGTCACCTACAAAGTCGACCGGTGTCAGACCTGCCATATCGCCTACGATGACCCCTATTATAAAAGTCATGAACAGCCGCTCAAGACCCATCCCGATGTGGATCTTTATATTAAGAAGCACGACCCCCTGGTAACGGGCTGTACTTGGTGTCACAAAGGGCAAGGCACCGCCACTGCCCCGACCGAAGATGCGCATGGTTCGCATCACGAAATGGATCAATCCGCAGGCATTAACGAACCTATTCTACTAGGCAACCTGATGC
>QIDN01000169.1 GCA_003229345.1 Nitrospirota bacterium
GCCTTGAGCGCGTTCCGGCTGATCGGCACCGTCGGCGACACCATTTGATTTTGCGTGAACATCCCCGCCGCCGTTGCCGGCACCTCGGAGACAATCAGTGCGAGGTCCTTGATCCCCTTCTTCTTGAGACCGCATGCCATGCCTCCGGCCACAAAACCGGGGACCTGAAATTTTTTTAACTCTTTCAATTTCATTTTGAATTATGGAAACAGGGGAGGCGCATCGAGCCCCGTGGTCTCGTCGATCCCCAGCATGAGGTTCATATTCTGGATCGCCTGGCTGGAGGCGCCTTTCATTAAATTATCGATCGCGCTGGTAAGGATGGCGCGATTATTGCGCGTGTCCACCTGCACGCCGATGTCGCAGAAATTCGAGCCGGCGACATGCGCGGTGTTGGCATACCGCCCCGCCTCGAGCACCCGTACGAACCGCTCGTTCTTATAGAATTTTGCAAAATGATCGTGCAATGCCTGACGGTCCATCGACTTTTTCAATGGAACGTAAGCCGTCGTAAGAAGACCGCGCGTCATCGGCATCAGATGCGGCGAAAACGATACGGTAATTCCCTGCCCCGCGAGGCCGCTCAGCTCCTGCTCGATCTCCGGCGTGTGGCGATGTTCCCCGAGGCCGTACGCGGCAACCGATTCGTTGGCCTCGCAAAACTGCGTCGTCTGGCTGAGCTTGCGCCCGGCTCCCGACACGCCGGATTTGGAATCGATGATGATCGATTGCCCGTCCACCCAGTGCTGTTGTATGAGCGGTGCCAGCGCCAGTATCGCACCCGTCGGGTAGCAACCGGGATTGGCCACCAGTTGCGCTTGCTTTATTTTCTTCCGGTGCAGCTCCGGCAATCCGTAAACCGCCTTGCTCAATAGTTCCGGATTGAGGTGCGGCGTCTTGTACCAATCGCCGTACACCTGCGCATCATGCAACCGATAGTCAGCGCTGAGGTCGATGATCTTGCGGCCGCTTTGCAACAACTCCGGTACGTGCTGCATCGAAATGGTGTGCGGTAGCGCGAGGAACAACACGTCACATCCCTGCGCCACCTCCGGCGACAGCTTAACCAGCGTCTGATCGAGCCAACCCTTCAACGAAGGCGCGACCTCGGCGATATTTTTCCCGGCATGCGACTCGGCGGTGAGGGTGACGATCTCCACCTCGGGATGTTTCACCAAGAGGCGGAGCAATTCGATACCCGTGTACCCGGTCGCGCCTGCAATACTGACTTTAGCCATAACGGCTCCTTATGGTTGACTCCGCTAAAAGAGAGTCACACGATTCGGCATACGGCAAACGTCTGCCAAAAATCTTTTACGGAAATTAATTAGCGGACCACGCCCGCAGGAATATTTTAAAACCTTTTGAAATGTAACGGTAGGAATATTCCTTCACACCCCAGCAAATTTAGCCCCGGCGCTTCGCCGTGCGGGCCACACCCGCAGGAGATATTTAAAAACAAGGAATGCGAAAGGTACGGAAGAAAAACTCCGTAACGCTCCAGCCAATAGCCTCCAAGCGGAAGTTTGGTTAACGCTTGGAGAACTGGAAACGTTTACGGGCCCCGGCGCGTCCGTATTTTTTACGCTCGACTTCGCGGGAATCGCGGGTGAGGAACCCGGCTTTTTTCAAAGGAGGCCTGAGTTCGGGATTGGATACGATCAGGGCTCGGGAAATACCCAACCGGAGCGCTCCAGCCTGGCCGGACAATCCGCCGCCCAAAACGGTGGCTTTGATATTGTAAGAATTAAGAGTATCGGTGAGGATCAGTGGTTGATGCACGACCATATCAGAGGTTTTCCTACCAAAGTAGGCACTGAGATCTTTGCCGTTGACGACAATACCGCCTTCGCCAGCCTGAATCCAGACCTTGGCGATCGCTTCTTTTCTTCTACCGGTTGCGTAATATCTGTCTTCCACTGAGTGTGCTCCATGCCGGGGATTGCCCCGGTCCTTCAAAGATGATTACTTAAACGGAAACCACTTCGGGTTTTTGTCCGCTATGAGGATGCTCTGCTTTATCATAAATCCGGTAATTGTTTTTCAACGTCCGTCCCAACCGCGTCTTCGGCAACATGCCGTTGATCGCTTTCTGGAGCAGTTCGCGCGGATTCCTTTCCATAATCTGCTTCGCGCTGGCAGATCGCAAATGCCCGGTGTAACCGGTATGATGATGGTAAATTTTATTGCCCCACTTGTTCCCAGTCAGTTTGACCTGCGCGGCGTTGATGATAATGACATTGTCGCCGGTGTCCATGTGAGGGGTGAAAATGGGTTTGGTCTTGCCGCGGACAATCGCCGCCACCTTGCTGGCGACCCGGCCCAGTGCCTGGTCGGCCGCATCGATCACGACCCATTTTTTAACGATGTCCTGCGCCTTGGCTGAAAACGTTTTCATATAAAAATCAGACATTTATGTGAGGGTTTAAAACCAGTCATAATAAGAAATTCTGACCTGTCTGTCAACAGGGAAAATGACCCCTTTATGACTATTTGTAAATTTCCGTTTCTTGATTATAATGAGGGAAGTTCGCTGATAGTTCAACTCTCTATCAGGACCGCCGCCACCCCGTCCCAGGACAATCCCGGACCGGAACCACAGCCACCCGCACCATTTCCCCAGGTGATTCATGCCCGAGCAGAAACCCGAAACCGTTGAAAAACAAGCGTCATCCCTGAGTACCCCGGTCGCCAAGGCAAAGACCGTTACGGTCCTGGATGCGGCGATTGACCGGGCGAAGGACTATCTCATCTCGCTCCAGCACCCGGACGGATATTGGGTAGCCGA
>QIDN01000470.1 GCA_003229345.1 Nitrospirota bacterium
AATGGCCCCCGCTGAAAGTTATGCGCGCATCGGCCCGGAAAAGATTTACGACCGGGGCGAGCTGGTATATCCCGAAGTGATCATGGTGTTCCATCCGCAAGTCATTACCATGCAGAAAAGCTATACGGCTCCGTTTTATTCCGGCATCAAGTCGGGCGGTCTGGTCATCGTTAATACCGATACCGATCTTCTGACGGATGAAGATCACAAGCGCCTGGAAGATGAAAATGTGTCACTTTACAATATCGACGCAACTACCCTGGCGCTTGAAATTGGCAAAACCGAGCTGTCGACTAACATGGCGATGATCGGCGCCTGTATGGGTGTGACCCATGTGGTCGATCTGCCCTCTATGGAAGCCGCCCTGCAAGACCGGTTTGGCAAAAAGTATGTTGCTTCCGGTGGTACCGCGACTCTTGACGAAGCGATTAAAAAGAAATACGCGAAAAAGGAGCAATTGCTTGAGGCAAACAACAATACCATTAAAAAAGCCTACGCGATGAGCGAAGAATGGGCGAAAACTTCATCCTATTCTCCTGTTTACTGTGAAGCGGCGTAAAGTTTGAGGGTTGGCTTAATCGGCCCAATGTAAATTTATTAAAATAAGAAGGAGCTATTCAGAGTGTACAACGTAGCGTATGTTCATGACGACAAATGTGTTGCTGAAAAAGGGTGTCGGCTCTGTATCATATATTGCCCCGAGGCGGACACTATTATGATGGACCTCGAAAAAATGAAAGCAGTAGTGGTGATCCCCCGCTGTAAAGGGTGTGACCTCTGTAAGGTGGTCTGCAGTACGCATAACGCCATCACCATGCATCCGGTTAACCAGAGTACCGGTGAGATCATTATGGGCGCCAAGGAAGGCGAAGCCGCGGGATTGGGCCAAGCCTATGCCGGATAAGCTCCTTCATGAAAGCTTTAACCCATGGCGTGAGCCATGGGTTATTTTTTTTTTCAAATGAACTCAATAAGCCCGGAAAGTGCCCTGCCGCTTTTCCGCGACCCTAAGGACAAGGATCATGGTAGATACCTTTGCCAAAGAAATAAATTGCGTTTTATGTCAGGAACACTTCAGTCCCGTTATTGAGCCGGAAGAAGATAAAGCGTTCTATGATATCCACTGCACCTCCTGCGTCAAATGGGTCCGGATCGGAAAGTCCGACCCGGTGCGAAGAACCTTGGGCAGTCTCCTGAAGCTGGAAAGCGAACCTCTGGCACTGGCGGTTCAGAACTACCTCGCCACATGTCCCTGCGGTCAGGAGTTCAGCCACGATGCCGGCAAGCGATGCCCGGCCTGTATCCATAAGATCAAGAAAGAAATCCATCCCAACCGTTCCGCTTCCAACGAGTTCCATTGCATCTGGGATATTGGGAAACTCAAGGAAATCGAAGGCAAAATTTTCGAGGCTATTCTTGACCGATTGGATTCGGAGGAAGAAAATCTCAGCCAGCTGATCGCGCGGTTTGAGAGAGGGGAAATTGATCCCGGCCCCTACATGGAAGGTGTGGAAAATATTCAAATCCGCGAAGCGGCCGAGGTGGCCTTTGTCAAGACTTGGGCCATGCTCGCCGGACCCGAAATGGCCTTCTCCGCCGCAGAGGAACACGGGCTGTCGATTCATTACGGGTCCCGCATTCTGGTGAGCATTGCGGCCGGTCTGGAGATGGGGTACGGCACCTCCATCCTGATTACCCTGTCGAAAGAAGAAAAAAATATGGATGGCCCGGCAAAAAAGGAAATCCAAATCTTTCTCAAGAAAATCGCGGGGGGTTTTTAGAGCACGACGTCACTTTTTCTGGAACTTTTTGTGATTAGGTGTATCTTAATCATGAACGTGTCATGCATAGTTTTCTCCCTGTTTAGCTCAACGCCCCGGAAACGGGGCGTTTTTTTTGTCCCGCGTTATTTCTCTTTGTTATCACTCACTTGGATTCGTATTTCCGCCCCGTTAGCCCGGATTTCCGGGATGTACATGGCGTGTCCCAGAACCGGCAGCGCGTGGAATCGGCCCGGTACCTCTGCCCGCAGGGTGTACCGAATCTGCCAGACCCCCTGCGGCAGTTTATCGATAAACAAGGCCACCTTACGGTCGCGTAGCTCCTGGTACACCCACCGGCTACGTCCCGTGTAATCCGAATGGGGAGTGGGCGGTACGGGGATGATTGCAGATCTCATTCGTCCGGTTCGCGGAGATTTACCGGTCGAGACGGATGAATTCTGCGAATTTCCAAGAACCCGTTTCACTGCCGACTGTTTCAATTCCTGTGCATATAGTGTTTCGCCACTTTTGATCTGCACCGCCTCCAGCCCCGCCGGTTTCAAATCTTCAAAGATCAGATACTCGTAATGGTTCTTGGCCTCAATAGTAAGAACCGTTTCGATGCGCTCGCCGCTCGCTACCGTCTCCCCGTCATTGAGCGGCACCTTGTCATAAATGTAACCTTTGAGCAGGGTCGGACGCCCCACCAGTTTGTAATACTGCCGCCGCACAAAAATTTCGTTACCCGCCGCGGTGATCGGTTCCTCTAGGCTGAAAAATTGTGCGTTCGCGGCAAAGTACAAAGGACCCTCCCCGCTTTTCCGGACCAGGCGGATGGTATTGACGCCGTCTTTGATCCATTTCTGATCGATCTCGAACCGGCTGGGCGCGCGTAGCACGTCCTTCACTTTTTGCCGGGTGATGGTATTGCCGTTGACTTGCAGTTCGTATTCCACTCCGCCCTTCAACTCGCCGCTGGTTTTGAGATAATCGTTCATCGCCAGTACCACGATAGCGGTG
>QIDN01000062.1 GCA_003229345.1 Nitrospirota bacterium
TTCGCCTTGCCATTGGTGGAGGGAAACTGGGCTCGATGCAGGGTGCGGCCTTCAATATGAAATTCCTTACGCGTGCGGTCAATCTCCTGCAATGGTCTCATCCCTTGGACGACCGATCCGATCACCTGCCGGATGTTCGACGTGTGTTGAAATTCTTCCCAGGGAATGGGGCTATCTGACAGAACCCGACTGGCGATTTCCGCGATTACTTCCACCTCGCTTTTCAGTCCGGGATACCGCGACGGACCACCGTCGCTCATCCGTACATAACTGAACATGCTTTCCTGCGTGGTCGGTTCCGGTTCCTCGTCGCGTGCCAGTACGGGAAGAATGAGCGTCGTCTTTCCGCTCCCCCGGAAATGGCTCGGGTTCAGCGTTGTATTCATATAGAGAACGAAACCGATCTTCGACATTGCCTCTTCGGCAAAATGAGAATCGGGATTGGACCCGTACAGATTGCCGCCCAGGTTCCAGGCGAAATCGAATCCACCAGCATGCGCCGTTTCCATGCAAGCGAGGGTATCCATGCCTTTACCTGTGGGCAAGTGAATGCCGTAGGCCGATTCCAAGTTGTCCATGAACTCCTGCTTCAACTGCGGGGTGAATCCGATGGTGCCGATGCCCTGCACGTTACTGTGTCCGCGCAGGGGGAGTAGTCCCGCATGCTCGCGCCCCACCATGCCGCGCAACAGGGCCAGGTTGACGATGGCCTGCACGCCTTCGACGCCGTTGGCGTGGTGGGTGATGCCCATTGCCCAGGCGAATACCACGTTCTTCGCCTTCGCGTATTGTTGTGCCAATTGTTCCATTTGCGTTCGCGGCACCCCGGACAGCGATTCCAATTCATCCCATGAAGAATTTTCGACGTATTGTTCGTACTCTTTAAAGTGATCGGTATGTTCGTCGATAAAAACGCGATCGAGTATGGCCGGTTGACTGTCTGCCATTTGCAATAGTGCCTTGGCGATGCCGGTGCAGAGCGGCAGGTCGCCGTTGATGTTCGGTTGGACGTAGGTGCTGGCGATTTCGGAACCGAAAAAGAGGCTCCGGGCATCCGAGGGCACGTAAAATTTTTCGAGGCCCCGTTCGCGCGCGGGATTGATGACCGCGACCTTGCCGCCGCGCCTGCGAATATCCATCAAGGTGCGCATAAAGCGCGGATGGTTGGATGATGGGTTGGCTCCTATTAAAAAGATGAGGTCCGTATGATCGAGATCTTCCAGCTGAATAGTCGCGGTGCCGGTGCCGAGGCTTTGCGATAAACCGACCCCCGACGCCTGGTGGCAGTAATAGGAACAGTTGTTGACGTTGTTGGTGCCAAACACGCGCGCGAATAATTGCAAAATGAATCCTGCTTCGTTGGAGGATCGACCGCTGGCGTAAAAGAAGGAGCGGTCGGCGGGGGTGGTTTTTAATAGGTTCACCACCCGGCCCAACGCCTTTTCCCAGGAGATGGGCCGGTAATGCAAATCGCCGGGTTCGCACAGAACCGGGGTGGTCAGGCGTCCGCTGTATTCGAGCTCCAACGGCGTGCGGGTTTTGAGCTCTGCGATGGAATGGAGTTGAAAGAAATCTTCCGGGATGGCGGATTGCAGATCGGATGCCTGCGCCCAGATCGCTTTTTTGCAGACCGAAGGGAAGATGCCTTTTTCATCGCGCATGCCGCCTTTTTGTCCACCCATGCCCAGCGCACAGCTTTTGCAACTGTTTTTGGACAGCAGGGCTTTCAGCATGGCCCAGGGCCCCACCTTGAACGCCTGTTTTATCGAAAATAGAATGGAATCCCATCCCGCGATCCTTGCCGGAATTCTGGATGACATGAAAAGTTCCTTATTAATTAAAGCAGATCGTTATGCACTTAAAATTATACCTTTTTAATAGAATATCAAGAAAAAGATCAAGTTTAATTAAATAGAATTTATGACTATAATAAAAGCCGATGGAATCGAAAATTCACTTCCGGTTAGAACCTATGTGGAATAAGAAGGAGGATTTATGTACAAAAGAATTACTTTTGCCGTGTTGATCGTCAGCATGATCGGTTGTACCGCTTTAAAGGAGAGATTTGGTACAGGAGAGGAAACTCCTGAATTGAAGGCGGTGCGCGCTGAATGTCGTTCGCTGGCGGAAAAGGAAGCATTCGCGAAGTATGAAATGCCCATCCACCAGAAAGAACACACTCGTATTGCCTTTGATGACTGTATGAAGAGCAAAGGTTATAACAGGTATGGAAAGAAAGTAAACTAGCGAGTGCCGTCCTCAAATTTATTGTTATTCTTCGACAGTTTGAATTTAATTCCTTCTGCCGCTTTCCTTCTTATTGGTAATCTCCTGCAAATCATTCGAGATTTGCTTGCACCCGGCTGGGGTGGGCAAAGAAGTCGAACGTATCTTTCAGGCCTTCGTCCAAGGCCTGAGTGGGTTGCCAACCGTGCTCCCTGTTGAATTTTCCGTAATCGATGGAGCTTCGGCGCTGTTCTCCCATACGAGGCGGGTTGTGCTTGGGAGAGAGGGCTTTGCCCGAGGCTTTGATGAGATTAGCGGCGATGGTATTGACCGATGTTTCCTTTCCGGTTCCGACGTTGTAGGTTCCCTTACAGTTTTCCGATAGCGCCTTCAGGTTGGCGCTCACCACATCGAAAACCGAAACGAAATCCCGCGTCTGTTCCCCATCCCCAAAGATGACCGGTTGTTGATCCTTCAGTAATTGTTGGCAGAAAATAGCGGCCACGCCTGCTTCTCCATGCGGGTCCTGTCGCGGCCCGTACACA
>QIDN01000410.1 GCA_003229345.1 Nitrospirota bacterium
CCGACCTGCTGTTTGAGCGCTTCGATTTGCTCGCTGTACGGTTCAATAGCCTCCACCTGCGGAACATCCAATTCCTTGGGAAGAGCAACGCCGTTGTTACTGCCAAACCAGCATTTCAGTGACAAGTTCCCTTTGGAGGGAAAATCCGGCTTCTTGCCGTTCAATTCCATCACCTTGGTCAGCGCTTCCGGGATGTCGGCGATGTTGGTGACCAACGCGCCTTTCTTGGAGCAAACGGGATTTTCCGGCGTGTAAATATCCTTCACTCCGAAATAATCCTTGAACCAGTTTTCCTTGGCCACCGCGTCGTCGCCGGAACCGGACAGCGAGCCGGCATGTCCGCAAGACTTGGTCAGCTTGGCTTTCCAGCGACCTACCACGCAGGCGATGATCGGCTTGTCGGACTTGAGATCTTTTTCGTAATATCCGCCGGGCTCGCAGTACACGATGGCGGCCTGGGAGCGGTCGTCGTTGTTAAACGCGTGAACAAATTCTTGCGGGCCGTAGTGGATGTAAACATCCTTCCCACTGGAAATGGAGGTGGTGGTGCCCCAGCCCGCCGTCGCCAGGTACACAGCAATGGTGGTGGTGAAGTTTCCAGAGTTGGAGAAAATCGCCACAGAACCTTTGATCAACGATTCTTCCGGGTGGTTGCCTCCCAATGCTCCGCCGAGGCGAATATGGTTCCAGGAATCAGCCACGCCCAGACAGTTACCGCCGAACAGGTCGACGCCATTGGTCTGGCAGATGGCACGCATGATGCGGGAATCCTTAACAGAAACTTTCTCCGTGAGGACGATCACTTTTTTTAGTTTGGGATTGTCGCGCACTGCTTCTGCTACGCCGTCTTTCACGCCGGACGGAGGCAGATACACGACTGCGGTATTGAATTCATGACCCGCGGCCATGCCTTCTTTAATGGAATTGTATACAGGAATTTTGCCGGATTTAGTTGGCAGGAATTTCCCTGATTTACCGGGCCCGGTTCCGAACACGATATTACCTCCGGAATACTCATGGCTGACCGGAGTGACGCCGGAACTCTCTTTCCCCAATATATTAAAAACGACGACTTTGTCATCCTTGGTCGCCAGCTCGGACAATGAATTAATCCCTACGTAGTAAGGGAAGTCTGCGATTCCTTCTTTATGCATGTGCCTGATCCTCCAAAATGGTGCTTTGCGATTCGAGTAAGTTTATTTGGCATTCATAGATTTTTTGATTTCTTCCTTGCCGCCGTTCTTCATCCAGCGATTGACCGCCCGCGCATAATTGATCACTTCCGACATGGCGCTGTCGTGACCGAAGAAGCGGTACGGAATGCCCAGCGAATCCAGCGTGTCTCGCAGATACGCCATGCCACGGATTAGATTGGGTCCGCCACGCCCCACCACCACAAACAGAGGCTGTGGTCCGTGCTGTTGGAAATACCATTTGATGCCATCGGCCATGGCGCGAAAGGTTTCGTAAATATCCGTATTGTTCGCTTTACCACCGATGATGAACAGTACGTTCGACTGCGGCAGCCAGTATTTGAACGTGATCTTGGAGATGTCGTTCATCTTGACATACGGGGGGTTGCCGCCGAAGTCGGAAGAGATGGTTGCATCCTCTCCCAGCAGTTCCGTCACCATGGCGTTAGCGCCCCCGCCGAAAGTCGGCGCGGTGATCGTTCCCTCATCGTTGATGACATACACGTCGCTCTGCCCCTGGTAGGTGCGGAGCTGGTTGATCTCCTGTTCGAATTCCGAATCATCGGAAGCGAACAAATCGTCGGGGAGATGCAGGCGCTTCCAAGACGGATCGTCCTGATCGAACGCGCATTTGAAATCGCACGCCACCGGGGTGAGACGTTTGCCGTTGTTGAACATGCGGATCGGGTTGAGCTCCAGCATCAGCATGCCGTAGTTGTTGTACAAGTCCCACAATTTCGGAAGGTTCTGCACCAGCGGACTGATAATTTCTGTCGGCGCTCCGAGGCTGTCCAGAGCGTTGGAGACGTGAAATGATTTCAGCCCGGTCAACGGATCAAACGGCACCACTGCCAGCTTTTCCGGTGGCAGTTCTTCAATATCGACCCCACCGTGATGGGTGATGGTCATCGCCGGTGTGCGGTACACGGTGCTGTCCGTAATCGAAAAATAGATTTCGTGATCCGCGGGCACTCCACCTTCAAACGTGACGCCGTTGGATTTGGTGATGCGGTTGCCGTCCTGATGGGTGGCGAAGTACAACCGTTCCTTTTCTTTGAGTGCGTCGTGGAGATTGTCGACCCGCCCGATCAATCCGGACTTGCCTTTTTTCCCGACCCCTCCCTTGAAAACCGGTTTGATGAACAACTGTTTGTGTTTCTTGATCATTCCCTTGATATCTTCGACGCTGGCTTCCGGTCCGCGTACGTCCGACCGAGGGAACTCCACCAAGTCCAGCAACTTCCGTCCCCATAACATACCGGTAATCTGCATTTCAGTTCTCCTGCCTTAAAAATTCTTTAAAATAATAACTATATTAATGAATACCTGATCGTATCCGGATGACTATTCACAAACAACAAGGACAGCGGGAAGTGACGAGCACTTTCACCTCATTGATTTTTCAGCTCAAGAGTAGGAACTCCAGATTGGAATGCACCATTCTATGAAAATTGGCGGTTTTGTCAATCCCTTCTCACAAAACGGCAAATTGTGGATTTTTCAGGGGTTCCGGCAAGATTTGAGTCTGAACGCTGAGGCTTCATTTATTCCGAACTGAGGGTTCATTTATTCTGAACT
>QIDN01000118.1 GCA_003229345.1 Nitrospirota bacterium
GTTGACGCTGGCCTGTGTGGAAGCGGCCCTGGCTTTCATGCGGGACCATATCGCGGCGGATTTAAGCGCCCTGCGTCATTCCCTGACTGCCGGCGGCGTGCAGCAGGTGGTTGAAGTGGCTGGAATCAATAAATGGATTCCCATGCTGGGCCAAATGGTATTGGGATTTATTTTGCCCTTCGCTCTGGCTTTGGTAGCGATCCCTTTGGAGTCTTTGGGACATTCCGCGCGAGTCGTTTTGGGTGAATTGCTGGTCATATTATTCCAAGGTAGTGCGATGGCCTTGCGTACCGTAGGAATTGGATTCCGTCATGCAGGCCAATGGTTGACCCACGTTTATGACATCTTCATTTTTCTGCCTCTTTGGATCGAGCGTATGGTGAAAAAACAACCCGACCAAAATGTGGGGGCAGGATCCCGATTCGGAATGACTGAAACCAAACTGGAAGTAGGAGAAGTTACAAAATGAAAAAACTATTTGTTTTCGTATTAATGAGTTTTTGTTTGATGATGACTTCCTGTTCGGATAGTGGAACTACCGAAGCCGGAAGTGGCCGTGGAGTTTACCTGCTGTTGGATACTTCCGGCACGTATACTGCGGAATTGAAAAAAGCCCAGCAGATAATCAACTATCTGATGGGAACGCAACTGGGACCGGGCGATTCTCTGGTGGTGGCACGGATCGACAGCGGCAGTTTCAGTGAAAAGGATATCGTGGCAAAAGTGACTTTTGATGCGAGACCTTCGGTTTCCAACGAGCAAAAGAAAAGGTTTGCTCAGACTGTAGATAAATTCGTGAAATCGGTTAGAGGCAGTAAATACACCGACATTTCCGGCGGACTCCTGCAGGCGATCGAATACCTGAATGAAGTGAATCCGGCCGAAAAACACATCCTCATTTACTCCGATCTTAAAGAGGAATTGCCCAAAGGCTTTGTCCGGAATATGAATTTCACACTGGATGGCTTTAAGGTTCGGGCCCTCAATGTCACCAAGTTGCGCTCGGACAATGTAAATCCCCAGGAATATCTCGACCGGTTGGAAGAATGGCAGTCCCGCGTCAAGCACGGCGGTGGCGAATGGATTGTCGTTAACGATATGCAACGGGAAGATGCCTTGGCGCTGTGATTTTTTGAGGCATTATAGAAATCTGAATAACCCTGGTTTACCTCCTCTCTAAAGATGGCCCAGGTAAAAAAGCCTGACCTTGTGTCAGGCTTTTTTTATTTTTACCGGGGAAGTCTGTCTCCCGCCTCCGTATCCAGGCCAAACTCAGGGCCTTTAGTTTTAATTACATAGAAAGTTAAGTTCATTTTATGCTTGACCCTGGGGTTGATAGGGACTTTAATAATAAAAACGACCAAACCTCTTAAATATTGCTGTTTCGGCTGAGAAAATATTTGGGAGAGAGCTAGAGGGCGAGGAAAATTGCCGCTCCTATTTGGAGGCATGGTCCCAGAAGATATTGAAAAATTTCGCTTTATTTGATTTTCGCCGGGTTTATTTTGTTGACTTTTAAGCCCTGTTTCATACAATCATAGGTCAAAAGTAAACACCGTATTTGCTATAAAACAGTCATTTTAGACGTTTGTCTGCTTTTGGTTGGAGGTTGATTGAATTTTTTAGGTCAGTAGGTCCCTCAGACGGAGTACGGCGAAAAAGGTAGTTGTCTGATGAGCCTGCTTGATCCCCGCTTTCCCTTTGGAGGAGGAATGAGGGATTCTGATTCTATTCTATTAATAGAAGACGAAAGACTGGTTGTTGAGACGCTGAAAGGCAACTTTCAGGACAATGGCTACCATATCACCACCGCCCACAACGGTGAGGAAGGTCTCCGCAAATTCCAGAATGACAGCTTCGATCTGGTGATTACGGACTTGAAGTTGAGGGGTATGGATGGCCTGCAAGTTTCGAGAAAGATCAAAAAAATCAATCCTCACATTCCCGTCATTCTGGTCACCGGTCATCCCAAATTGTTGACTTCGGATGAAGCTTCCCGGTTTGGCGTTCATGATTTTATGCTCAAACCTTTCACCTGGGCGGAGATGCTCAAGAAAGTTACGGATTGTCTGGATACACCTGAAATCACCACTTTTTCACCCCAATCTAAAGCATCCGATTCTCTGATTGTGGCACGGAAAAAGGAAACGGATAGTCCCGCCTCCCGTTTGGAGCTCCGGCAATCGAAAAGCCGAAAAGATCCTTATCAGAGCCTATCTCAGTTTCTATCCGGCCAGACCCGTGCCTTGGAAATGTTGATTCGGGGGGAACCGTTAAAAGAGATTTTAAATGCGCTGATTTTGGAAATGGAACTGTGTTCGGACCAGATGTCGGGGTCCATTCACTTGCTGAATTCGGAAAGGGCTCAACTGGATTGTATTGCGGGCCCCAATCTTCCCGCACCTTTGTTGCAGGATATCGGATCCGTCAGCCTGGGAGGCTGGGCGAATCCCTGGGCCACCGCGATCACTCAAAATAAACCGATTCTCGTTGAAGACATCAGTAAGAGCCCTCTTTGGGAGCGGTGTCATGCGTCGGCAAAAACTTATGGATTCGAGGCATCGTGGTCGTTCCCATTGCGGAGTTCCGATCAGCAGGCGGTGGGGGTATTGACCTTTTACAACCGCGAGTCCCGGTCCCCTTCCTCTACAGAACTCAAATGGATTTTGTCCGCTACCCGGTTACTGAGCACCATTATGGAATATCAAAACTTGAAAAACACCCGAAGTCAGACCGAGAGTCAGGTTGAAAGCCTCGTGGAACAGGGGCG
>QIDN01000296.1 GCA_003229345.1 Nitrospirota bacterium
TCGATCCCCAAAAGTTCCCTCAACACCAAAGTGTGGAGTTGGTACACATCCAGAACCTTCAGGTCGTTGGAGTCATCCTCCATAAAGGGAACGATTTTTTCAATGTCTTTGAGTTTTAAAAGAAGGGCATCGCCCTGACCCAGATACACGCAGAAGGTGATTCCGTCTTTGTCGGCTTTTTCGAGTAAGGTAGTGAGTTGATCCGCGGTCTGATCCTTGGGTAATGTCTCCACGTTGAAATAGGGTTCCAATTGATTGATAAACGTTTGCCGGTTGAACGGGGCCGGGCATTTCAATTGACGGTGGATCGGGTAAATCGCCAGCGACTGCGCATCCAGATTAGTGAGAAACATCATCACATGCGCCGAGTCGGGAACTTCCGCTCCATGTTCTTTGTGATAGGCCAGCGAGGTTTCGTAGCGGTGATGGCCGTCCGCGATATACACTTTCTTATCCTTGAAGCTTCCCGATAAAAACTGAACCGTTTCCGCGTCGTCTACTCTCCACATCCGGTGAATCACGGAGTCTTCATCGATTTCCGTCAGCGGCGGTTGTTCGATGATTTTCGCGAGCTTACCGTCAATCGTTCCTCCGGGGTCCGAAAACAAACCGAACACCGGGCTGAAGTTGGCGCGACAGGCGCGGATCAATTGCGCTCGATCTTTCTTGGCCTTGGCGAGAGTCATTTCGTGCGGGCAGATATTGCCCTTGTCGAAGTCTTCCAGCCGTACCCGCGCGAAAAAACCGATGCGGTTGTTGGTTTGTCCATTGAACGTGTACTCCTGGCTGTAAACGTAAAACGACGGCTCCGCGTCTTCTTTTAAAATATCTTTTGATTGCCAATTCGTAAAGTCCTTGGCCGACCGCGTGTACCGGCTGTTGGAATCGTTGTCGTCTTCAAACTTTTTCCCCAGGATCAGTCGCACCACGTTGTACGGGTTGCGCGCGTACAAATCCTCCTGCATGTTCGGGCGGATGACATCATACGGTGGTGCAATCAACTCGGCGAGAGGGCCGGATTTTTCCTCGTTGTAACGCAGGCCGTTGAACGGCACGACTTCTACCATGGGTCACTTCCTATAGGTTGTAATTGAGATGAATGATAAATAAACCGGACCCTGGCGGAACGAAAGGCGGGTGCACAAGGGTACGGGAAAATCATCGGAGGCTCACTATACTATCTTTAGGATTAGATGACAATTGGCCGGTTACAGGGCCTGGCACTGGCACAATTCGCGGATATAACTCACCAAGGAATGAATGGTGTTCTCATCCAGAGTGTGTTGCCAACTGGGCATGCAGGGCGCCCGCCCGACCGCCAATCCGCCTTGCTGAATGGCGATGAACAAATGTTCGTCGGTGCGGGTTTCCAGATAATCCGCCTTGGTGTGGTCGCGCGGTGGAACAGTCAGGTGCGGTGCGTTGATGCCGTTGCCATGTCCGGCGGTGCCGTGACATTGGGCACAGTAAAACTGATAGGTATCGCGGGTTTCCTGGGTGACCGGATGTGCGCGCGGTGCAGGTGACTGCGCCGGTGGGATGGAAACCGCAGGCGGCTCGGTAGGTGGCTTCTTCTGCTCCGCCGGCTCCTGACCGCACCCGGTGAGTATTCCCATCAGTGTAATTCCCCCGATTAAAATGAAGACACGGTTCATTTACTTTTAGGATCCTTTTTATGGGACATAATGTATTGGGTCATTTTCCGCAGGGTTTCTTCGTCAAACTTGTAAAGCGGCATTTTCCCCTGTGTGATAAATTGTTGGGGGTTTTTCAACCATTGGTACACCCATTCAGGGCGTAAGCGACGGCCGGCATCAATCAATGAAGGACCGGAGACTCCGCCCCGCGGTTGGCGGGCCAGGTTATAACTCTGGTGGCAGGCGATGCAACTGTAGTCCCGCTCAAACAAAATTTTCACCCGCACGCGCGTGCCTTTGGATAAAACCGGTAATTCCAGCAGAGGAAGTTCCTTCGGGATTTTCAGGGACATCAGATGATTCGTCATCTGCTGTGCTTCTTTGGAGTTCAAGGCGGGGTGGGGGCCGGCGTATTCAGGTACACCTTTTAAGAATCCCGGGTCGTGCGTGTGCCCTGCCAGCCGGATCGTCTCAGGCTGTTTCAAAAAACTCTCCAGCCATTTCTTTTGAAACTTGTTGCCGGCGTAAAACAAATCGGGGGCAGACTTCTCTGCTTCGCTGTTAGAAAACCGGTGGCAGGTGTTGCATTGTTTTTCCTTCACCAGCGCGGGCGACGCCCCGGCTCCGGTATACCACCCGCCGGCGATCAGCAGGAACAATCCAATCAAGAAAGTCTTTTTAGGGGTTATCATTTTCCAAAAAGCCTTTTTCGGGAAGCGGCTGGGGAGTTGGAGTGGGTTTGGTTACGTTCGGCATCAGGTCGATAAAAAATTTCGGACCGGAGCTTTCAGGCATCTTGATAGGGGGAGCAGGTGAAGTGATTGCCGGTTCTTCCGTTGGCTCGATGGCCGTCTGCTCCTCCAGCACTTCAACGGGCGCAGACTCGGGAGTCGGTTCCGGGCGCTGGCTCTCGAAAAAACTGTGTTGATCCAAATCGTAATAATAGAGTGTTTCTTTTTCCGTGGGCGGACCGAATTTCTCTTGGTTGACTTGATGTTGTAAATCGTAAGGGAATTCACCCCGGATCAACAAGCGCGATTGCCCGGCCCTTCTCAGGTCCAGATAACGATAGGCGCGGTAGCGGTCCGATTTTTTGAGCAGGGATTTGATTTCCTTGGATTTC
>QIDN01000042.1 GCA_003229345.1 Nitrospirota bacterium
CATCGACATGAGCAACCGGGCGATCCAGATCAATCTGGCTCAAAGTCTGGTTGATCCCGTTGTAGATATAGACTCCCTTATTAAAACAGGAAATCGCAAACACGTCTCCCGTGTCGCTGATGGCAAACTCGGAAGGCATATCGCGCGACAATTCGATGGGCGAAGGATTGTTGACCAGCCACAGGTTCGTCCCGTTGGATTGATACAACCCCAGACAGACCTGATTATGCACCACCCAGAACTGTTCCTTTTTTGGAACGGGTAAAACCCGTATCCACGGTTGAGGGATGGAGTATTCCCGCACCGTCCTGCCCTTCACGTCGATGCGGCGCGGTTTGCTCTTCCATCCCGATAGCAGGAGATCCCCCGATTTGCTATCCAACCCGGACCAGAATTGTTTGAAACCTTTTTTCAGTGCCAGCTTGCCGGCAAAATCGACCAGAAATATTTGGCTGTATTCATTCAGGATCGCGACCTTTTTTTTGCGGGCCAGAATTTTTACGCTCTTCACCGGCTGGCCGACATCCGCCTCCCAGACCAATTTACCCTCTGCATCTAAAAAGTGCGCCACCCCGTTATCGAATCCGAGCGCCACCCAATGATGCTCCGACGATAAATCGACGGAGGTCAACTGACCGGGAACGTCCCGCTTCCAGAGCTCGATGGCCGACTTTTTCTGATCGATAATCTGTTGTTCACCCACAAATGACTTTGGCGGAAAGATGAATGATGACCTGGCTTTTGACAGATACTCCCTCTTATTAGTGTAAAGGAATCGCCGGGAATGATAAGGCCCTAAATCCTTTTTTTTGAACCTTTTCCGGTTTCCGGTTGAACCCCTGACAGGGTTATGAGATGGTAACTGCCCCCGGAAGTTAAGAAAAGGTTTACTCGAAAGGGATATTCATGAGCGACGAGCGTTACATACTCAGTTTTAAAGCGGCTACCGGATTCCACGTGGTTCTGGAATACGGCGGGCAGGAAGAATTAGAAGAGGTCCAAAAGAAAATCGAGGATGCAGACCTTACCTGCGAGCGGTGGAAGGAATACAATCCCCGCTTCGATCAGGCGGATCTATATATGGATATGCGCAGTCCCGAATGCATCGCCCAGTTCGATCTGGACGATTGGCTATAGCAGATCACTCCACCACGATAGCGGGATCGCATTCAAAACTTTTTAAGGTGATTGGCGAGCATGCCGGCCAAGAGGTCGAGGTCGGTGGGCCAGGCATAACGGATTTCCAAAGCGGGGTGGCGGGCACGCAGGTCGTCCAGAATTTCCGGGATTTCGATTTCGGAATGGGACCCGCCGGGCGTGAGCATGGTCGGCACCACGGTGATATGGCTGACGCCGCGCTTGGCCAGGTCCGCTACCGCATCTTCGAGGGTGGGTACGCAAAATTCATTGTAGGCCAGCACCAGGGGAGCTCCCTCCAATAACGGCTGCAGGCGTTCCGCCAATTGTTCCAATCCCGCTTTATAAGGATCGTTCTCCGGCGTACGGGGCCATTCCCGAATGCGTTTCTCGAGATCCCGCTCCTGAGGAGATGCCAGTTTGCCGGAAGCTTTGCGCTCCCTCTCCAGTTGCTTGAACTGTTGGATGATTTCCCGGGGGCAGTCCTTCGGCAGGCCGCCATGGCCGACCAGAATCACCGCCCGTTGATTTTCACTCACCTGATGCGCTCCGGTTAAAAGCCAGGATCTCAACTTACCATAAGCTTCCGCGCAATTCATCTCAAGACGGGTTTTGCTAAAGGCCGAAAAGCAAAAAAAACGGCCCACCCGAAGGCGGACCGTTACGATAAGTACAGGCTAAACTTAGTAATAAATAACCAGATCGGCGGTTAAACGCCAATCCAGAATATCCTCAGCGTCGGTGAGGGGAATTTCGTAAGCAAATCCCGCCATCAAGTGATCCATGATCTTGTAACGACTGCCGACGGCGAAGGTAACCACCGAACTCGGCTCAGATCCTCCGATGCTGACCAGGTCCAATCCTTCAAAGGCAAATGGGGTCGCGGTGGCATCATTAATGGGAACGAAACCGTTGATCTCCACCAACGGGTAAAAATTGGGAAGAACTTCGTAATCCATGTGCAGGGAATAATTGAACCAAGAGGTGTTGGCATCACCATCCAAGGCAACCTTGGCGCCAACCATGCCTTGCAGGCCTAACTTATCGACACTTTTCGCGGCGCTAAGAAAAGGACTCAGGAACCCGTCGCCGTTGCCTTGCAACCAAAAGGACCCGGCTTTAAGGCGTCCCGTCGGGGCTTCATAAGTCAACCCGGCAGTTACGAGGGTTTCCTGTTCCACGTCTGATATCAGGGCATATTTGAATCCAAATGCGAGGTTGGCGAAACCGTCATCGTCCAACGGTAATCCTATAGGGGTAGTATTGAAATTAACATCGGCCCAACCGTCCTTGTTGGCGATAAATCCCAGGCGATCAGTCAATGCCACCCGCAGTTGCAAGGCCCACAAGTTGATGCTACCTCCGCCGGCAGACCCCAATCCCGGAAGCGGAACATCCTCCGAAATGCTCTGGTACATGTAGAAGAGCCGAGCTTCCGTGGTGATATACGGGGTTTCGTTCATAATCGGATTAGAAACGGGCGGAACATAATGCTTATGCTCCCCCGCCCCCAAAGACCCTTTGAAGTCCCAATCGATGGCCCAGGCTGGGGACACCGCAAACCCAATAATCATAAGCAAACAAGTAAAAATTCCAACAACCGATTTTTTCATTCTC
>QIDN01000284.1 GCA_003229345.1 Nitrospirota bacterium
GGGTGGTCGAATTGTCCGTATGAAAAAACTTTTTCAGGAAATCCATAAAGCCTCCTTATGAGAGAAACGAACCCTGATAATTATTATAATGGATAATGCCGATTCGATAATAGATTATAAAGGGGGCCAGGTCTGGAGCAGAATAAAATGAACCACAGATAAACACAGATTAGCACTGAGGATGTCGCCCTTTCCTTCGGCAAGCTCAGGACAGGCTAATCGTCTCAGGGTGACATAATGTTGGGTCCAGCGTCACGCTGGCAGCGAATTTCAAGGGAATTGCCGTCGGGATCGGTGAAGTGAACCGACTCGCCCCGGCCCATCACTAAAGGTCCTTTGAAGTCGACCTTCTTCTTTTTGAGTTCTTCGACAATTTTTGGAAACCGTTGGCGCGTGGTGCCGAACGCAATATGAGCATAACCCTGTCCGCTCAGAGTGGCGAGGGCTTCTTGCATGTCAAGATCCTTGGCTTCGAACAGGTGGACCTTTGCCGCTCCCGGAGATTCTCCGGGCGAGGCAAGCATGAGATGGCGGATGTTCTCCGCGTAGCGTTCGGTGACTTCGAACCCCAGCACTTCGGTATAGAACGCCTCCGCGCGGTCGATATCACGCACGTTGAGGCCGATGTGATGCACTCCATCAAGCTCCATGCTAAGATGCTCCCTTCATATGAATCCTCTTCAAACAATGAAAAGACCCTTCATTATATTAATACTGATCGGCGGCGTTGTCAGTTGTGAAAAGGCTAAGGATACGGAGTTCCCGCTGATTTTGCCCGCAACCGCCGAGCCGTCGGCGAAGATGTATAATGGCCGGAGTATCGACCATTACCGTGAGGGCGACTACAAAGAGGCGGTCATCGCCTTCATGCAGGCGCGAACGGCGGATCACACGGCGGGGGAGATTCATTTTGACCTGGAGCTCACCCGGCTGAAGCGGGGTGAGGAGGACAAGGCGCGGCAATCCTTCAAGCTCGCCGTCAAACATTCCTACGGCAACCCGCAAATCCTGGAATCTCCGCTGTTAAACATACCATTGGGCAGACAAAAGAAGTAAAGCGGGGAGACGGTCTGCGTCCCAGCCGTTTGAAAATTTATTCCGTTTCGCGTTTCAGAACGGTGCCGTCCTCCGCGATTTTGACTTCGTATTCCTTCCCGTCTTTTTCAAACTCGACTTCGTAGAAGGTTTTGCCTCCCTCGGTTTCCAGCACCAGCTCCTTGATTTCAGCGCCCGCGCTTTCGGCCTTCACAGTTTCCTGCACCGCTGGGGGCAATTCCTCCATTTTCATGAATTCCTCCACTTCCAGGACCTTGCCGTCATCGTCGACCTGGAGTTCGAATTCCCGGCCGTCCTTTTTATATTCCACTTTGTAGAAATGCTTTCCCTCTTCTTTTTCGCAGGTGATTTTTTCAATTGTGCCGCCGGAAGTATGGGACTGTATCACTGCTTGCGCCGCCGAGGGAACATCCTCCAACTTCACTTCCTTGGAGAACAGCGCACAACCGTTCAATGCCACCGTCAAAATCATTAAAATGCCTGGGACCATTAATTTATGAAAAAACATGGGATACTCCTTTATGATCGGATGATCTGAATTGAATATAGCCTACACTATAAAGACCACCGGGTTCCTGAAAATATTCCGAAAAACAGTTTCCAATTTGAAAAGGGGTGCCATTGATGGCAAAATAACAAGGTCCGAAGATCAGGCTTTTTCCAGTAACATCCTTCCACCTTAAGCAGAGCCTCTAACTTCTACCTGGATTTAATATGAAAAAGTTTTATAAGCTTCTTGGCCTTCTGATCGGCTTGTACATTGTGGTCTGGTTCACGCTTTCGGGAACCGAAGCGGGAGTCCTCACGCTTCAAATCGCGGCCAAGCAGAACAGCCCATTCCTGACCCGCGTGTTTATTGCATTGGGATCGAACCCGGAAGAAACAGGCCAGGACGGCATGTCGGCTTTACATTTTGCCGGTTATCTGGGGGCGGATCAGGTGATTCCCCTGTTGGTTGAAAAGGGGGCGCCGATCAATTTGCGTGACAAGGAGGGGCGGACCGCTTTGCATCTGGCAGCGTATGCAGGGCAGACGTCCGCCGTGGCCGCATTGATGGATCAGCAGGCGGACCCTGAAATCAAAGAAAGCACCGGCGGGATGACGGCCTTGCATTTGTCGGTGGCTCAGAAACACAGCGAGACGGTTCAGATGCTTCTGGCAAAAGGCGCCCAATCCAGCCCCGAAGAAAAAAACGGATACACTCCCCTGTTTATCGCGGAAAACGAAGATCTGGGTGACATCGTGGAACTCCTCGAAAAGCACAATGCGCGCTGAGCAAAATATTTATGCGGGACAATTCCAGTGCATCGCCATTACTTCCTTAATTACCCAAAATCTAATTCTCTTCAATTAATAATGCTTCAAATGACTGGCATTCCTGTCGGTTGGCCTTAAACTGATATTAATGGTATCAACGGTGGAATGAGGATGAACCGGAAGACTTTAATCAAATTCGCAGGTGCAGGCGGTCTGTTACTGGTGGCGCACCAGGCGTTGGCCCACGGCATGTCGGAGGCCGACCAGCAGGCCATGCTGGATGGCGGTTATCTCCAGTACATGTGGCTGGGCGCTACTCATATGTTGACGGGGTACGATCACTTGTTGTTCGTGTTCGGCATCGTATTTTTCCTGGCTACGTTTATGGATGTGGTCAAATACATCACCGCGTTTACCGTGGGGCACAG
>QIDN01000394.1 GCA_003229345.1 Nitrospirota bacterium
TCTTCATTGAGTTGTACCGGGTCGCCAGTTCCCCGACTCTGATCGCCATTCCGCTATTCACCCTGGCGGGTTTCATCATGGCGGAGAGCAAGACTCCACAACGGTTGGCCCGCCTGTCCCAGTGTTACCTGGGAGGAATTCCCGGCGGCGTTCCCGTGGCCGTCATGGTGGCCTGCGCTTTTTTTACAGCATTTACCGGAGCATCGGGGGTCACCATTATCGCCCTGGGCGGCCTCTTTTATCCATTACTGCTCAAGGAAAAATATTCCAAGAATTTTTCCCTGGGCTTGATGACCTCCTCGGGAAGTCTCGGACTCCTGTTTCCCCCTTCACTGCCATTGATCCTTTATGGTGTGATCGCTCAGGTGAGTATCAACGAGTTATTTCTTGCCGGAATCGTTCCGGGCCTGTTGATGATCGGTATCCTCGGCCTGTACAGCATGTGGACAAACGTAAGGCTAAATATCAAACGAGTCCCTTTTGATATCAAGCAAGCGCGCTCCGCTCTGCGGGAGGCCGTCTGGGAGGTGCCGCTGCCCTTCATTATTGTTCTGGGGATTTACTTCGGCGTGTTTACGGTGACCGAGGCGGCGGCGGTAACGGTGGTTTATGTTCTCATCATCGAATCCTTGATTTACAAAGACATTCATCCGGTACGTGACCTGCCAAAACTGATGATCAACAGTATGGTCCTGGTCGGTACTATCATGATTATTTTGGGCACGGCGATGGGGTTTACCAGCTATCTGGTGGACGAGCAGGTCCCCATGCAGGTTCTGGCATTCATGAAGCAGTATATCGACGACCAGTTGACCTTCCTCATCGTACTCAACGTTTTACTGCTTATTGTCGGTTGCATGATGGATATTTTTTCGGCCCTCATAGTAATCGTGCCCCTGATCGTTCCCATCGCCCAAAGTTTTGATGTCAACATGGTGCATCTGGGCATTATTTTCCTGACCAATCTGGAAATCGGCTATTCCACGCCGCCGGTAGGCATCAATCTGTTTATCGCCAGTTCCCGCTTTTCGGAACCCGTACTTCGCCTGTACCGGGCGACCCTGCCCTTTCTGGGATTACGCCTGGCCGGTCTTTTGATCATCACCTATTTCCCCGCTTTGAGCCTGTTTCTTGTCGACCTCTTTCAACGCTAGGCAGGGATTATGTTAATATCGTTTTTTGTATTCCAGCCCATGGGCTGGAGCACTCAATAAATTTGGAGGTTTCCCAATGCTGACACCACCCGCCCAGCCCTATACGGTAGACTCTCTTTACTATACGGTGGCCCCCGGTCCCTGGGGTTTGATGGGTCTCGCGGCCTCGAACAAAGGACTGATTCATATTCAATCCGTGATATCCAGTGAAAAAGCTTACGTGAATTTCCTGAAACGATCCTTCGTCAACGCTCCCGAAAAAAATCCAAAACGATTGAAACCGGCCACCGATCAACTTCGCCTCTATCTGAAAGGCAAGCTTCGAAATTTCGACGTTCCAATCGACTTCTTTACTGGAACAACTTTCCAGAAACAAGTGTGGAAGAAACTATCATCCATTCCCTACGGCGAAACCCGGAGCTATGCCTGGCTGGCGCGTTCGGTCAAACGTCCCAAAGCCCACCGGGCGGTTGGCAACGCCAATGGTAAAAATCCTCTTTCAATTCTTCTGCCTTGCCACCGTGTGATTCAGACCAATGGCGACCTGGGAGGGTATTCGGGAGGCCTGCACATTAAAAGATATTTACTTGAACTTGAGAAGACCGGCCGTGCCTCTTTATAGAACCCAGGCAGTCGTCTTGAAATCCATGAAATTGTCGGAAAAGGACAAACTGGTAACTTTTCTGACCGAAACCCACGGCAAGGTTAAATGCGTGGCCAAGGCGGCGAGGCGGCTGAAAAGCCGGTTTGGGGCTTCTCTGGAGCCGATGTCGCACGTTTCGCTGATTTATTTCGGCAAGGAACACCAGGAGCTCTACCGGCTCAATCAATGTGATATTATCCAGTCTTTTCAGGAAATCAAAGAGAATCCCGATACCTTTTACACAGCGGTCTATTTTCTGGAATTGGCGGGTCATTTCATCGCCGAAGCGCATCCCGAACCGGAGATTTTTCATCTCCTGGTGCAATCGCTCCGGGAAGCAGGCAAAGCCGACTCTTTAGGAACTTTGTGCCGGTTGTTCGAGCTCCGGATCATGGCTCACGCCGGATATACTCCCCGGCTCCGGAAATGTATCGTCTGCCATAAGGAACCGCAGTCTCTATGGGTGGGATTCAGTTACAGTCAGCATGGTATTGTCTGCGAGCCTTGTTTCGATAAAGAACCGGTAGAGACACGGATCAAGTCAGGGACCGTCAACTATCTGAAAAAATTTCTGTCGCTGGATTTAAATCACGTCCACCGATTGAAAGTACCGAAAGATATGGAAGCAGAAATTGAATCGGTCACCCACCGCCTGGTATTGGCTCGGTTAGGAAGAGAGTTAAAATCCTATCCCTTTATCCGGCAGATGGCGGAAATGACCAGAACTTAACAGGAAATTGAAACCCATGACCAAAAAAGGCATTCACACGAAAAACGCCCCGGCGGCTATTGGCCCCTATCAGCAGGGCATCCGGCTGGGCGACTGGGTGTTCACCTCGGGGCAGATCGCCCTTGACCCTGCTACTGGAAATTTCATGGCGGGAGACATCGCACAGGAAACGGAATTGACCCTGAAAAACATAGAAGCCATTCTCCAAGC
>QIDN01000104.1 GCA_003229345.1 Nitrospirota bacterium
CCTTGGGCGCGGTGTAATAAAAGCCCGAGACCTGGAAGGCCGAGTACTCGCCCTTGAGGAGGTCATAGCGCAGCATCAGGTATTTGTCCCAACGGGTTTTCGACGAGGTCTTAGCATCATCGTTTTGGACGACGCCCACCTGGTAAAGTAAACCGGACCCGAAGGGCCGGCCGTGTACCGAGGCACCTCTTTGAACCGGTGCGTTATACAGGAACGGCTCAAACGGCAGGATGGAAAAATCCTCCTTACCTTCAAAGCTTTGGCCTTGGGTCAAACCATACATCTTGCTTGAAAACGCCAAGGGCAAAAGCGGAATGCGGTTAACCTCCGGTGGGAAGTCATCGGTCTCCGCTTCGGCCGGGACGGGGTTCAGCTGCTGACGGTGGGTGGGGAAGGAATAGAACGACGAAGGATCGAAATCGCCGATCTTTATACTCGCCAGCTGCTGCCCTCCCAGGTTGTTGAACGCCATGTAGACCCGTTCGAAGGTCAAGGATGACTCATCCCCCTCACGGGTCTCATATTCGCTCTCCATGAAAAAGCTGATGTCTTCCGTCACGGTTCCCGCGAAGAAGATGTTGATGACATCCGGAACAACAATGTCCCAGTCATCGGTTGTCTCCGTGGCATTATTGTCGCGGTAGTTTGCCTTTTCGACATCTCCTCGAAGCCGCACGGCCATGTAATTACTGATGTCATCCAACGTAGCGCCGCTGAGTGGACTACCCAACAGGTGCTTCTCGGTCGTGCCACCGTCGTTGGTTCCCGGCAACTGATAACCGTTTTCCATAAAACTTTGCCCGTAAGGGTTCAGCCGCGGCTGACGCGTATGACAGGCATTGCAACTAATGTCGTATTTGCGTGCAAAGGCTGGAATCGCTTCGGCATCGGAAACGACCACCCCGTTGCCAATCGCGATCAGCACAAGCCCGGCGACGAACAGCAGACCCCTCTTGTTCGGATGGAGAATACGGTTTTCTTGCATAGCGCTTTACTCTGTCACCATTGTTGATTGATAGGGTGTCCTTCTATAACTAAGGACACCCCTGTGTTTTACGGAAATCGTAAACAATGCCTCCGCAAGACGGTGAAATCGATACCTCTCTGCCCCAATTGCATATTACGGACCAACTTTCTTTTGACCGGTGCTCATTTCTATAAATCGTTTAATATCAAATAGATAACATATTACATGGCGCTATGGCCGTAAAGAACCCAGACAATCGATGGAACAGATTGTTCCATAAGGAGAGTGGGAAGTGAACGTCTTGTTCCACTCTAAATAACCCGGCTATTCGGTAGTGGATTAGAATCCCAGCTCTTCGACGACGGCCACCAAGTCCGCAAAACTTGCCGATTCCAGTTTTTTGATCAGCGCCTCCCTATCCAGCCCTTCGACCTCGAATTCCGCGGCCCTGACCTCGTCCGCCAGCTCCCGAATCTCATAGGTCGCCATAAACCCGAAATCACAAATCTTTGTCAGGCACTGCCGCTCCGATTCGGTCAGTTCAATACTGTGATGCCGCATTATTTCCATATATCGTTCAGCGGTTCGATTGATCTTGCCGCTAATCTCCAGGGTGTTCTTTTCATTTTCCGTGAGAGCTGCCAGCGGCGGACCAAAATATATTTTGGTTTTTTGATTCATGTTACGTACCGATTCCCGGATTGCCGTACCGCGAAATCATTTGCACCACTACCCATCCAAAGAATACCCGCTATTTGTACATGTTTACCTAAGGGAAATGATTTGAATTGATCTACATCAATTTTTCCTCAAACTCTGTTAGATACACTACAAATATTTGGGATGCCAACAGGCATACAGCCACTGAAGCATCACAACTCTTAACTCCTAATTCTTAAATTCTTAATTTTTAATTGAAAATTATCAACATGCCCATGAGGGGAATTATGCTGTGACCGATAAAAAAGCGCCCAACAATAATCCTGCAACCGAGCTACCGTGCGCTTGTGGCGCCTCGGAACCATCAGAAGAATGCAAGGGCCCTGAACCTGTTTCAACGTCTCGTCGGGGCTTTATCAAACAAATGGGTGGTCTAAGCGCCGCCTCTTTGATGGGTACTGCCGCCTTGTTGACAAATTCGGATGACGCCCAGGCGAATGTCGAATGGGCCGAGTGGTTCCAGGGCAATTACCGGCTGATGACGGACGCGGAGAAGGCGCAAGCCGTGGCCCGGCTGGAACGGCGCTATTCCGCCGAGTACGGCAAGAAGGTCACCGTCGATACCACGCCCGCCCAAGCAGGTGTGCTATTCGGGTATGCGCTCAATATCCAGAAGTGTATCGGCTGTCGGCGCTGCGCCAAGGCATGCGTCCAGGAAAACAACCAGTCACGGGGGGATCAACAGCAGACCGAATGGATTCGGGTACTAAGAATGGAAAAAGGCGAGTTCACCGTCGAAAAAATGAATGACGGCTATCCGGGCGATTATGGTATTCAGGTGGGCGGCAATGCCTACAGTGCCGCGGGTGTGGTCCTGGAGGGCGAACACTATTACGAACCGGAGAAGGTGCCGGAGGAAGACGCCTTCTACATGCCCATCGCCTGTATGCAATGCGAGAAACCCCCCTGCGTCAAGGTGTGTCCGGTCAGGGCCACCTATCGGGAACCCGATGGCATCGTGGTAATTGATTCCAACTGGTGTATCGGTTGCCGTATGTGTATTGCCGCCTGTCCCTATTGGGCCCGAAGGTTCAACTGGGGTAA
>QIDN01000437.1 GCA_003229345.1 Nitrospirota bacterium
GGGGAAATCGGATCGCGCGACAGTTCCATTGTATGTTCAGATGACGACCCCGCAGGGCGCTTCGGTAGATTCATTGAGTTTCTCCTGTTAAAGCATTTATATATTGCAAAGATTCGTGTTCGATATCAGGACTATTCCAAATTCCCCGGATGAGTGCAACCCCGAAGGCGCCTTGTTTCCGGACGGATGTAATGCGTGACAGATCGATTCCTCCCAATGCCAGCACGGGAATATCCAGTCCGGCGCAGACTTGTTTCAGTTTTTCGAGTCCCTGGGGAGGACCGTATTGCTGCTTGGAAGGCGTGTCATACACCGGGCTGAAGGTGACGAAATCCGCCCCCTGATGTTGCGCGCGCATGGCGCCTTGCAGCGAGTGTGTCGACTTGCCAATCAATAAATCAGGGAACTGTTTACGTATTTTTCTCACCGCCGGGCTGGACTCCGTCAGGTGTACGCCGTCGGCGCCGGTGTCGTGAGCCAGTTCGGCGCGGTGGTTGATGATCAACAGCGCATTATATTTCTGCGTCAGCTTCAAAACGTCCTTGGAGAGAGAGCGCAATTCATTTTCCGAAAGACTTTTTTCGCGTAACTGAATGGCCCGCACCCCGCCTTTGAGCGCCGCCTCAATGCCCGCCAGAAATTGATCTTCCGGTAGTAGCGTCCGGTCGGTGATCAAGACCAGTCGCAGTGCGTCGAGGCGCCCGCGGTTTTGGGTGGATGAGTCGGTTGTCATTTCCAGTACGATATCGGTCATTGCGCGAACTTTTCCCGCTTCCGGTTTAAAGGTCGATCAGGCCGTCGATGGGACTGCTGGCAGTGGCGTACAGTTTTTTTGGAATGCGTCCCGCTTCATAAGCCAGCCGCCCGCTTTGCACCGCGAGTTTCATGGCCTGCGCCATTTTCAAGGGATCTTTGGCCCCGGCGATAGCGGTGTTCATCAGCAAACCGTCGACGCCCAGTTCCATAGCGCGGCTCGCGTCAGAGGCGGTACCCACTCCGGCGTCGACGATGACCGGGACAGTGACCGCTTCCAGAATCAATTTAAGGTTATACGGGTTGCGGATGCCGAGCCCGGACCCGATGGGCGCGGCCAGAGGCATGACGGCGGAGCAGCCAATGTCCTCCAGCTTTTTGCACAGCACCACGTCGTCGGAGCAATACGGCAGGACGTGAAACCCGTCTTTGACGAGCAGTTTGGAAGCTTCCAATGTGGCTTCGTTATCTGGGAATAGAGTCTTTTCATCACCGATTACTTCGACCTTGACGAAGTTGCCGAGGCCCGCTTCGCGAGCCAGTTGGGCGGTCATCACCGTTTCCTTGACGCTGTAGCAACCGGCGGTGTTGGGCAGAAGTGTGTATTTTTCAGGATCGATATAGTTGAGGATCGACTCTTTGGTTTTGTCGAGTTCGATCCGGCGGACGGCCACGGTGACCATTTCCGCGCCGGAAATTTCCAGCGCCTGGCGGTTTTGTTCGAACGAAGCGTATTTGCCCGTACCGACGATCAGCCGGGAACTGAACACCTTGTCGGCGATTTTAAGTTTGCTTTCAGTTTCCACTGCGGTTTCCATATTCTGTATCTCAAATAAAAATTCAACCGTTCTTTACTCTGAGGAGAAGGGTTGTGTGGGTTTAACGATCAGCCGCCCCCGACGGCATGCACGATTTCTACCTTGTCTCCCTCGTTGAGCGGAGTCTGGTCGTAATTGGAACGAGGCACCACCTGAAAATTGAGTGCCACGGCGATATGGGAATCCGTGATATCCAGCTCCTTGAGCATCTGGGTAATGGTCCCGCTGGACTGCATATCTTTTTCCTGTCCGTTGATGACGAGTTGCATAGCCACCTGAAGTTGGGGGGCTTAAACAAAAAAAGCCGTAATCCAGGGAAGGATCACAGCCGATTTATAATGCAATATTATAAATTAACTTCCCTTCGCTGGCATTAACCAGATCAGGTTCAAAGGGTTGTCCCTTAAAGGACTCTCAGTTCGAAATAACACCCCTAGTTCCCACTTGATTTTCAGCGCCCAGACTACGTGAATTAAAAAACAAGTCAAGAGATATTGACCTTGAGATAAAATCAGTTATTCTAATCGTATGAAACTATCTGAGACTAAACACCTTATTGCCCTTCTGGGGGTATTCGCACTAGCTGTTTCAGGTTGTGCCTCTGGCGGAAGTAAGCCGGAGGCTCAGCAGACGGCTCAGCAGATTGAAGCCCCCAAAACCGTTTCCGGTCCCGATAAAGATTTGTATTCACAGGCTTTAAAGGCCCAGAACGCGGGGCAGTTTGAATCTTCAATCAAGTTATGGAAAGATTTCTTATCCAAGCACCCCGACTCTTTTGAAGGGCACAACAACCTGGGATTGGTTTATTACACCCAGGATATGTTGTCACAAGCCCTGCAGGAGTTCGAGACAGCCTATCGGTTGGAACCGGACGACGAGAGAATCCGCAAAAACCTGGCCCGTGCATTACGATTCAAGGCCGGCATGATCCACGAAAGCCGGGATTATTTTAAGACGCTGGAAATCCTGGCCCGGTTGGAGCAGATTGTCGAGCCTGAGGAAAAACAGGCGATTCTTTTTAAACAGGAGCAGGTGGAGGACCAGATTTTTCTGCAGGTGATCAGGGCGAATAACTCTGCCTCCTACCAGGATTTCGTCAACCGTTTTCCGGATGGATTAAACGCAGTACGAGCCCGGGAATATCTGAACAAGCATCCTA
>QIDN01000454.1 GCA_003229345.1 Nitrospirota bacterium
GGAGGATAAAAAAGTGGTGGTCGAAGACTTCTTCGGCAAAAAGGAAGCCCTGCAAACCATCGCCGATGCCATGGCCCTCTACCAAAAAGAATTCGGGGATAAAAAATGAGAATAAAAGTTATAGTGTGCGTATCTCAATAACAGGGATAAACTCCTCTACGCTTTTTTGCGGAGATGAAAAAATGAGCAGTATTAAGAAAATATTGCTGGCAGGATTGGTAATGGTTTTGTTTTCGGCGTGTCAGCTGCCGGTTACACCGCCGCCGCCGATGGGTCCGCCAGAGCCTCTTCCCCTCTTTCAAAGCACCGTCACAGCTCCCGAAGCTTACATTCCACTGAAGCCTTCTCCTGCCCACGACTGATCCATTTTACTCGAGGTCACGGAGAGTTTATTTTTAGGGGTGATATTTTTTTAACCTCTCTATCCGTATGAGGGTGATCAGATACCACACCATGAATAACGCGAACAAGTCGAATAAAATAACGGAACTGAAATGGATTCCTGCTCCAAAACAGGCGATGGCCGTGAAGTAGGTCCAGGTTTTTTGAAGTTTTAATGACGCGGATTTTTTCTGTAAATCGGACTCCGAAATATAATACTTAACTACCTGATTGAATTCAGTCTGACATTTGTTGCAAACAGTGCGGGGAGATCATCTTTAGCTGTTAAAGGTCAACAAATCCCCCCTCCGGGGAGGAGTTACATTTCCCAGCGGGTGGGGAGGGGTGCTTCGGTATCTTCCTTCATGGCCATGACCACGCGCGGCTCGTTGGCCAGACGGTTTTTGATGACGGCCAGCAGGGTGATACTGTCGGACAGGAATGCGTCTTTATTGGATTCGTCAACCTTGCGGTCCCACAAATCCATATAGAGATCCATCAGCGGTTGGGTTTTCAGGATCAATGCCTGAATTTCAGAATAAGGCACTTTGCGCGTGGTATTTTCCCGCGAAAATTCGGCATGTTTCAGCCACAGATCGACATCCTCCGGCGCTTCGCCTACATCTTCAATGAAATGCTCGCGCGTTTTTTCTTTTCCCATTCGATTGATAAATTCGTTGATCTTGACGGCCAGATCATTCTGCGGCACACCCTGGGCGGTCCGGCATAAATGCCGCAGGGAGAACACCAGCTTGTTCATGTTGCTGTCGATTTGCATGCCGCTGTTTGAGTAAGGTTTGATGAGTGTCGATCGCTCGAACATGCTCCAGGCGCCACCTTCCCGTTGAACGAACATGCGTGTTTTGTCCAAAGGATTGAGCAAGGCCAGACAGGAAGCGGTATCTTTAACTGGAGATTTTGGAGCGGGTCCGCTTGTACGCATCAGTTTGTCATGCAAATCTTCATTGATGGGGATGTTGATCACAGCTTCGCTTTTGGGCGCCAAGGCGACGTCTTTGGTAATATCGACCTGCTCATTTTTGACCCAGGTTTTTTCCCTTTCCGGCAGGCGCAGAGGCTCTTCCGCCGACTGGTCCGGACCACAAGCGGTCAATAGCAATAAGGCGATTCCTGCACATATCCCTGTTCTCAACATAAAAATCCTTTTTTGATCCTTTTAATTTGATTAATGGCCATAGTGTTTCTTTTGATTGAGCCTCAGCAGGTCATTCACTCTTTGTTTGTCAATGCCCGCGTCCTTGCTTGGAGAACCTGCCTTTTTCGCTCCCAGATGTTTCCGTACGGGAGCGGGAGCCGCCGACGGGAGGTTGCTCTTACCTCCTCGCCTGGTGGATTTCATTTTCGTGATGTATTTCTTGTTCCGCTGGTCCAGCGGCACATCTTTGAGACTGTCGGAAAAATGAATTTTACCTTCCTTGTCTACCCACTTGTACAAACCCGCAAACGCCGGTGAAGCCAGCGCCAGACAGATCACGGTGATGATAAAAATTCGCATGTGATACCTCGCTTTAAAGACCGCCGGGATTCGCCCGGCGACCGATTCACATTCAGCCAAAGAAGCCTACCCTTTTATAGAGTGCGCTCCCCCCGTCCTAAAGCGAATGTCTCATTATATTTTAATTTTACAGGAAAAGCCGTGCCCGCGCCACTCCAAGACCACCTCCGTCCGGCCTTGTTCATGGATGGCCCTTCAAAAGAGCTGAAAAGGGTTCAGTCCGGGCCGATGTGGACCGATAAGGAACTGTTGCTATACAGGTAAAAAGGGGTCGTGGCGGCAAAGTTTTCCTCTGTCTTTTGGCAATACAGATGGCGGTAAAATTCATGAACCCTATTCGCTATAAGGGGTTGGGCGATTCCCCCGGCGCTCCAGAGGGGGCTTGACAACCCCGGTATGGGTTTTGCATAATCATAGAAAAAACAATACTTTAAAAGGAATCTCCAGCGTATGACCACTCTCAAATCCAAGTCGATCCGATTCATGGCCCTGTGCGTGGCAATCAGTCTCCTGACCGGTTGTGAGATCAAGTTCGACCCGGCCCATACTTGGGATAAATGGTTCAAGCCCGAAACCGATACCGAGTACTACCAGGATAAGTCCGAGGACTTGGTGGCCACCATCACCCGCGACGTGGAGGAGTACGAGATCAACAAAGTGGTGGTGCTGGATCTGGTGGACGACAAGGACAAGGTACCCATCCTCGGTCAATACATGTCCAACCGGGTGGTGGAAGCCCTGACGCGTAACAAGACGTTCCGGGTGGCACAGCGTGGCGAGGTCGAAGAGACGCTGAACCAGTTGGACCTCAAACCTTCCTTCAAATACACCCTCGGCAAAGCCATGAACGCGCAGGCTCTTATCATGGGCAAATTGCTCGATATCGGCGCGAACATCGACGTGCACATCGCGTTGGTCGACATCGCCAGCGGGGAAGTCATCGCCTCCGCCTCCGAACAGCTCATCCGCACCCGCTCCGCCGTCGAACTGTTACGGCACTACTAACCAAGCTGACGCCTGGAGGAAATTTCGCCGTGTCGTGTTAGAGCATTCCTACCGTTAATTTCGCATCCAAGTATTTTGAAAATATTTTCTACGGGCATGAACCGTCTCCCCCTTCGTGAAGGGGGCTGGGGGGATTTGCTTGTGAGTGATTATCTAACTTTATTCCTATAACGGGCGAGGGCCATGAGGGGGAAGAATATCTGGTACAGGTGGTACTTGATAAAGAAGTGCCGCGGGAAGCCAGTGCCGGTGAATTCTTTTTCGAACCAGCTGCCATTCTTTTTCTGATGCTTGACGAGGTACTGGGCGCCACGCTTGGCGGCGGGGCTTTCAGCGGCGTCGGCTTCGATCAGTCCCATCACCGCCCAAGCGGTTTGTGAGTTCGTGCTTTTACCTTTCCCGCGCAGATTGGGAAGTTCATAACTGCGGCAGGTTTCGCCCCAGCCGCCGTCTTCGTTCTGATGTTCTTTCAACCACTCGGCGGCTTTGCGGATGTACGCCTGACTCGGGTCTTCGCCGACGGACCGCAAACCGGTCAGTACCAGCCACGTCCCGTAAATATAATTCACTCCCCAGCGTCCGAACCAGCACCCGTCGGGCTCCTGCTCGCTCTTGATGAACTGCAGGGCGCGTTGCACCATCGGGTCGTTGACGTCGTGATTGATGCGCCCGAGCATCCACAGGATGCGGCCCGTCACGTCGACCGTCGGCGGATCGAGCA
>QIDN01000331.1 GCA_003229345.1 Nitrospirota bacterium
GCATCGCATCCCCTGCTGGTACTGGCCGACAGCATGCCCTTCATCGTGGAGGGGCTTACCCATTTCAAAAACCTGTTGGGACGGCGCAACGTGGAAATTATCAAAGCAGAATTTCCGGAGAGTCCCGGCGTTTCTTATAAATTTGGGATCATTCACGTCAGTAAGTTTCTGCATCATCTGCGTAGAGACGAACGCAAACAGTTTTTGCGCTGGGCGCAAAACCAACTGACGCCCGGTGGGCAGTTATCCATCATCGATACCGATCTTGAGAATCGGATTCTGAGCGAAGCCGACGACCTTAACTACTCCAACAAACTAATGCCGGGGTATCTCGAAACGTTGGTGAAGATCGAAGATCGGTTTTGTCACAATCTGGTGGACGACATTCGTGAGATGGGGTATACCGTTCGCAATTTTGATTTTCACGAGTACCACGACGAAACCGACGCCTACAGCCATTACCCCGGCGACGACCTGCCGATCAAATTCCTCGGCTTCGAAATCCTCGCGCAGAAAAATTCCTGATTGAAGAACAGAATTTTCTTACCCCCTTCAGTTTATTGAAAAAAACCACAAACCTGACAGGTCCTCCCAAATCGGTGATGAACACCAACCCCCCGGAGGATCGAATAACGGGATTAGCAGGATAAACAGGATAATCTCCCTCTTTTTAAAGAGGGCGGGGGGTGATTTAGCCTCTCCCCTCAGGGGGAGCACCCACAGGGTGACGGAATAAGGAGGGGAGTTGTTTTTGTTCGCCCCGCGCGGAGCGGAGCGGTCTGTGCCCTCTGTGGTGAAATGACTTTCGTGGATTATTACTTCTCGGGAGTTTTTTTGAGGGATTTTTGAATGGTTTTCCATTCGGGAGCGATGGCTTTAAGGGTCTTGGTTTCCATGGTGCGATAGAGGTCCCGCAGGCGCCGTCCCTCGGCGGTCAGTTGCGTGCCGCCTCCGCCTTTCCCGCCTTTGACGCGTGTCACCAGCGGATGTTTGAAGCAGTGGTTCATGGTATCGACCAGATCCCACGCCCGGCGGTAGCTGAGTCCCAACTCCCGCGCTCCAGCGGAGATGGACCCGGTGCGCTCGATAGCCTCCAACAGATCCACTTTACCCGGACCCAGGGCGATGTCTTTTCCAGCCTTGATGCGGATACGGGGGCGGCAGGTGAATTTGGGTTGTTTGGATTCAGCCAAGGAACACTCTTTACTTTTTGGAGGGAGCCAGACGAGTGATGCCCACCACGTTGGGAATCGGCCAAGCCAGGGAATTGGCGTCGGTTTCGTTGGCTCCGGTCGAATAGCTGCCTACGAATTCCATTTCGTTGCTTCCTGAGTGAATAAACATCTGGGCTTCGGAACCACCTTCCACGTACATGGCTCGTTTCAGTTGGATAGGCAGTTTCAGCAGATTGTCGATCAGGTCATGCGTGCTGAACGGGGAGCGCACATGGATAAACAGGATGTCTCCCTGTTGGTTCATCCCGATGGCTGCGGTGCTCCATTTTTTATTCTGCGGTTCCCAGACGTTTTTGCCATCGCAGGAAATCATGCGGATGCTTTGGATCAACGTGTAGTACAGCGTCCGTAATTGGTCCACGCTCTGGCAATCCCGATCTAGAATTTGAGATTGCGGCAAAGACTTCTTTTTGGGATCAAACACCAGTAGGGCACGGTCTTTGGAGTACCAGCTGTTGTTGATGTGGCCGAAGGTTTTCATCAGAGAGACGCTGGTGAGTTTGTCGGCCTGGTACATGCTGGCATTGATGGCCGCAACCATTCCATTTTTCCGGGCCCACTGTTTGGCGGACAGGCGTTTCTTCCCGGGCGATGCCGAGGCATTCAAGAGCCGGAACTGAAACCGTTTGGGGTCGATCTTCAGTATTCGGATCAGGTTGTCGCCCACAGGGGATTTGTCGGGCGAGACAAAGGCCCCAAACTCCAACCCCGGTTCCAACAGAATCCACGGTTTCTGTTTCGATTTGCTTTGGGCGGCGGGGTCTTGGGCAAGGAGTCCGAATCCTGCCAATGCAACTGCAATAAGGACCAGGCAGGTGAAGATTCTTTGAGTCATGGGTTTGCCTTTAAAAATCTTATGAGTGATCTCAATCAATAAGGTAACGATGGAAGTGCAAACATGGACAAGCTCAAGACCTCGGGGCCAATTATATCAGGAATTCCATGCAGATCAGGCGTAAATTCATGAATTCGTTTATGTTGTTTTTCGCTCAAGTAGGAGAAAGACAGGCTAAATATGGTGAAATTGTGCAACCATCAGTTGATTATGGTAAAAATTTGTTTATAATAGATTAACTTTAGATGTATCATTGAATGATGGTTTATTATGAGAAGTGTTTTGTTGGTTTAAGGTTTTGATTTTGGTGTTTTGCATTCTCTGATATTCAATCTTGGGAAAAAGGTGTACATATGAATTTATGGGTACGATTTGGGTCTGTTTTTTTGATGGTTCTGCTGGTAGGATGTGCCTCGCAAGGTGGAGGAGATGATTCTGCCTCCAAGAAGGCGGAGGGTTCCGGCGGCGCAGTCAAAATGAAATCCGAAGGTGTGGGTGTAACGATTATTAAACCGGCACCGATGGCCGATGTGACCAGTCCCTTCGAAATTTGTATGGAAACCAAGGGCTATACCGTTGAGCCCGCCAAAAATGGCGTCAACGGGGGGAAAGGGCATCATCACTTGATTATCGATGCAGACCTGCCTGATCTCAGTCA
>QIDN01000310.1 GCA_003229345.1 Nitrospirota bacterium
TTGAGTGCCTCTTGTCAGAGACACTCAATCGCGCTGTTTATTTACTTATGTGTCACCTGGATATCCGGATTGCCAAACATCACGTGAAGGAACGGCTGGCCGAACATTTTGCCTTCTTTCATCGCATGCATCACATGTTCCTTGGTATGCATCATCAGAGCTTTGGTGGCCATCATTTGAGCCATCATCTTCTTTTTCTCCGGACCCTCTGGCATGGCCATAATTTTCCCCTTGGCCTTCATCATCTCTTTTTTGACATAGGGGAAAGGGAGGTAGCCCGTCTTCAGAGGAGATTTCACAGGACCCTTGGGTCCCAGCTTGTAAGGAGGCACCATCAGATGCACTACTCTGCCGACACCGTTGACTCCACCCTCAATCTGTAATTTACCTTTTTTGCGTACGCCTTCGGTAATCATCATATGGACCAGATGATTGTCGTTGGTCAACTTGCCATCAACATAAAGCCTGCCTTTGGCCCAGAAAGCTACATAGGTGTACTCGGTAGGCATCAGTCTGGTACCCAGACCGGTGGCGCCATGCAACAGATGGTCGGTAACAACCCCGCCAAAGGTGGGAAAGAATTTTCCATGGGGAAGGGCCATATCGGCTTCCACCCGGTAGGTATGCGATTTGTCAGGCGCCCGGAAAGTCGCAACAAAGGAAACCCTGTCCTTCGTCGTTGCGCCATCAATAGCGGTCGCATCCGTAAGGGTCATTTCCAAGCTACCCTCACCCACGGGCAACCAGTCACTGAAGGGTGTTGCGTGATCGACAATCGTGTAGCCATTACCCATTATTTGTCGCATCCCAGGTTTAATACCTACCAGTGGGAAAGGCGTCTTCTCAAAACCAACAGGATGTGCCGGAGTTCCAAAGACGGCAGGGTCCAACTGGCGCGGTCCGGGCTGATTCCAACGGGTGGACCCTCCCCTTACAGATACTTTAATTTCTACCGGGCCGCCAATGCGATCAGGCGGAGAGGGATTCATGGCATGGGCTTTCGTGTATGCACTCAAACCCGTAGCGGGTAGAGAGTCTGCGTTGGACTTTGCAGTCGCCATGGAATCCATACTCGCACACCCGAATGACACCAACAACGCAGGAAATACCAAAAATTTCATAAAATATCTCATGATCTTCTTTTCCTTCTTTTTTTAATAAGGTTTCGGTAAAAAATCCTGAATGATTCTTGCTGGTAGTAAGTCGTGTGGGCTTTGAAATACTTACTCACTTAATTTCATCCGAAGTAAACCCAATGAGGTGCCCGGGAGAAATAGAAAAAAATTGAAGGAAAGTATGTAAGATTTTACGAGGGGAATAGACTTAACTTAATAGGGCTAAATTTTCACGGCTTTTTCAGGGGAGGTGCGGAAGCCAGCATGACGCTGGGTTTAATTGTTGTTTTAATTTGGTGAGATTTTTTATGTAGTCAAGAAGAGACTTGACCCCTTTTTCTTTTTGGATGCCGTGGCGGGGGTGGGGTTTAACGAACATTTGCAACTTAACCAACATGCCGCCGACTATTAAAATAATCAAAAGGATTCATATGCAACAACCTAGTAAGTCAGCGTTAATTTGTCATGCATTTATTTTTGGGATATTCCTTGTTACTTTATCAGCTCCTCTGATTAGCTTTGCTCAGGAAAACACTCTCACCCGTCAGCACCCAATTTATAAAACGATCGATGACGAACAAAACCGATTGCACTGGGATTATTGGGGGGTCGAGGGACCTGAACATTGGGGGATGCTCACTAAAGAATACATGGCATGCGAAACCGGAGGCAAACAATCACCGATCGACATACAAATGCAGGAACTAAGCCATCACCAGGAAACCCTGGAATTTCTTTACAATATATCTGAACTTCATGAAATAAATAATGGGCATACGGTTCAGATATCGCACAAATCGGGATGCAGAGTTGACCTCAATAAGCGTGCTTATAAATTACGTCAGTTTCATTTTCACGAACCCAGTGAACACCATATCGATGGAAAGACCTTTCCCATGGAAATGCACCTGGTCCATCAAGATGAAGCCGGGCATATTCTTGTCATTGCGGTGATGATGGAAATAGGCTCGGAACACCCTACTCTAAGAACCATCTGGAAGTGGCTCCCTGGGCAAATCGGAAAGGAAACTACAGTTCCCATGAAGGGAAACCTCCGGGAAATACTCCCAAGAAATACTCAGCATTACTCCTATTCGGGCTCGCTGACCACCCCGCCTTGCTCTGAGGGAGTCCAGTGGATTGTGCTAACAGAGCCCATTAAAATTTCTGAACAGAGTGTGAAAAAATTTTCGGCGATCATTGGGCATAATGCCCGCCCTGTGCAACCTCTTGGCAATAGACACATAGAGTTAAATTAAACCAGGATTATCCTGAAAAAAATTAAATACTTTCCTAATCACTTTGCACATTTAAATTTGCCAACTGAGACTTCCCCGCCGGACTACGTCCAGTCGAGATTTTTAATTTCCCTGCGGGGGTAATAAATCTTCGAGGAAAAAGGCGGCGAGTTCGGAGCGGCTGGCCAGGCGGGTTTTCTGGTAGATGGACTGCGACTGCTGTTGCACGGTCTTCAATCGGGTCTGGCGGATATCCGCAATTTCTTTGAGGCTGATTCCCTTTAACAGCAAAAACCCCACTTCCTGTTCCGCCGGGGTCAGGTTCCATTGAGTAAACTGATCCTCGATTTTC
>QIDN01000211.1 GCA_003229345.1 Nitrospirota bacterium
CAGTGGAGATCAAAAGGGCGAGGACTTAATTGTTTATTGTAAACATTGGTGGCGTGTTAATGAAAACTCTGGAACCGGCCAATTAAAGTTGCGTTATAAGGATTTTTCAATATCTTTGGATAATGGCAAGGCGGTTTCATTGGATGAGCTTGATAAAAAAGCTGAAAAGTACTGGGATAACTTTGGAAAGCGTAAATAAATATCTTATTCCGCTCTGACGGATTCTTTGGGGTTCAGTCGTGTGGCGAGGCGTGCGGGGTAGAGGCCGGCCATGCAGGCGACGATCCAGAACAAGGCTACCGCGATGAGGATAAATCCGTAGGGGAAGAACATCTGAATGGTCCATCCGAACGATTGCTTGTTGATCACAAAAATCAGAAGATAAGAAACCACAATCCCCGCCGCCAGTCCCAGCACGGAACCGATGATTCCCAGCAGGCCCGCCTCAATCAGAATCATTTTTTTGACCTGCTCCTGAAACGCCCCGATAAAACGCAGAATCCCGATTTCCCGCCGCCGCTCGATAATCAGCGAAATCAGCGTATTGAACAATCCCAGCACTGCCACGCCGATGCCGATGATCTCCAGTGAATAGGTGATGGCAAAGGTCCTGTCAAAAATTCGTAGCACTTCTGTTTTCAGTTCCTGATTGGAACGCACGATAATGCGTCTGGAATTTCCAATGGTCCGAATGATTTCCTTCCGCACCTCAGGTAGCCCTTGCTTGTCTTTGAGGTATACGACGAAACTGTTGACGTTGGAGTCGTTGTAATGCTTCAGGTAAATCCCGCGGTCGATCACGATGTAACCCCGTTCCTGCGAATAATCATAATAGATAGCCGCGATTTCCACTTGCAAGAGTCCATTTGGAGTGTTCAGGGTCAAACGGTTGCCCAGTACCACCTCGTGTTTCAATGAAAATGCTTCCGACACAATGGCGCGGTTTTGTCCCACCATCAGCGCTGCCAGCTCAGTGGCTGGCGGCCCGTTTTTGATCACCAGGTTGCCGTAACGCGACAGGGCATTAAAATCGCCGGAGGCCAGGATGGCGGGTTCGTCATCATACGAAATATTGATGGCGCGGAATAGATCGACCGCCTGCACGCCTTCAATATTCCGCAGTGCCGTCACTTGATCGATAGGCAATGTGTACTGGTAGTCGATATTTTTCCCAGCGGCGGCACGCACGAACAAATCGGCTTGCAGGGTCTGGTCAATCCATACCACCACCGTCTGCCTGAAACTGTGCACCATGATCGACATGCTGATCACCATCATAAACGCAATGGCCAGGGACGCGACGGCGATGGAGTTGCGTCCCACATTTTGCGACAGGTTCATGCTGGCCAGCAGACCCTCGCCCTGGAACCACCGTTTGCACAGGCCGTGGGATAGATTGCGCAGGGCCAGCAATCCTGAAGGAGCGATGAAGGAGAGACCCAATATAATGAAGAACACGGACAGGAATCCGAAATAAGGAAATTGGTTAATAGCGGGGAGTTGCGAGCAGAGACCTGCCAATCCGAAAATTCCCAGAGCGGTGAAGGTGAGTTTCCGGTTACCACGAAAAATCTTGAGATCGTAACTGCCACGCCGCATCACCTGGGTCGGCGAGGTCGTGGCGGCATCGTAGGCGGGGATGATCGCTGATACGAACGACAACCCGACTCCGAGTAGAAAATAGAGGCCCACCTGATCCCAATCGAAGTCCACCTCGGTCACCTGGGTGGGGGCATACAGATTGTTGACGGTGATCGCCACCGCCTCCAGTGAAAACTGCGCCATGTAATATCCAAACCCGATACCGATCAGGGAACCGATAGTCCCGATCACCCCCGCCTCCAGCAAGAACATGGAGGCGATCAATCCCGGCGTGGCGCCCAAGGCACGCAGGGTACCGATCTCCGTTCTGCGGCGCACCACCGAAAGGGAAATCATATTGTAAATGAGGTACAGGCCGACCAGCAAAGCGACGAAGCTGAGTGCCGATAGATTGTATTGAAACGCGCGCAACATTTTTTCTACTTGCCGGTTTCTGCGCTCGGGACGATCCACACGCAAATAATCGGGCAGCACTTCGGAAATCATCTTCTGCATGCGGGGGAAATCCTTGCTCTTCAAAAACTCCACTTCGATGCGGTCGAGCTTGCCGATTTTGCCAAGCACCTTTTGCGCCGCGGCGATATCCATAATCACGTAATTGCCGTTCAACGCTTTGGCGATTCCCTTGTGCTCCAGAATGGCGTTCACGTTCAAGGTCTGTTCCCGGCCGTCGATGATGAGGCGAAGTGGATCGCCGGGTTGGTAGTTGGTTTCGGGGATGAACCTTTCGGGCAGGACGACGCCGGCGGGATCCAGAATGATCTGCAGCAGTCCCTTTAAATCATGGCGGGTGGTTTTGAGGGAGAAGTCTCGCACGCCGCTATCTTGTAATAAGTCGGTGCCCATAATTTCGACCACCTCGTTGCTGTTCACCTCCACGCCGTAGCCCCGGATGACGGGATAGACCTTGATCCATTCCCGGAGGGGCAACAAGCTTTTTAAATGTTGTTCGTCGAAAGGCATACCCTCCGCTTCGATCACCGCATCCGCCCGGCCCAATACCAGGTCGACGCTTTCACTAAAAGACAGCAAAGTTTGCCGATTGGCCAACTGGATACTCAAAAAAACCGAAACGCCAATGGCCACTCCGAGAATG
>QIDN01000160.1 GCA_003229345.1 Nitrospirota bacterium
AGATCTAAAAATCGAACAGGATATGTGCTATCTCTCCGGGTTGATGCACGACATAGGCATCATGGTATTCAATTACCTGATTCCGGAGGAATACTCAGCTTTTCTTAAGCAGATTGGCGGAACGGACGGCCCTCTGCACGAGCTGGAAATTCAAAAGTTCGGTATTTCGCATCCCGAATTAGGCTCGCTGTTTATTAAGAAATGGTGGCCCGTCCCTGAAGAGGTCGTGACTTCCGTCGGCATGCATTTTCTGACCATGTCGAATCAGGGGAAAAAACATCCCATTCTTTTGGCTGTGATCATCGCCAATGCGATTGCCAATACCTACGATATGGGCAATGGTATTTCCCATGTAGAGGAACCGGTCAATTACAATTTCTTGATCCAACAGGGTCTTTCCAGGGAAGATCTGGAAGAGATTGTTGAAGAAACCCGGGAAAATCTGTTTCTGGCCAAAGAAGTCCTTTATAAATAAGCCATCCCAAGTATAATAAGTGCGCTGAGTCCGGAGGGTCTCTCTCCCCCTGGCGAAGCTTCGTCAAACATGCACGAGCCTTTTCTTTCCTTCACTTGCAGATTATGGATCAGCAGCCGTTCCTGGTTACATTTTATGGCGTCCGAGGCTCCATCCCCAGCCCGATGGTGGGGCAGGACGTGCGCCAGAAAATCGTAGAGGTCTTGGAGCAGGCCAGTCCGGCAAACCTCAAAGATGCAGCCTCACGCGAAGCGTTTGTTGACGGCCTTCCCGAGCATTTGAAGAGTTGTTACGGTGGAAATTCTTCGTGCGTTCATCTTCATGTGGGTGGCCATCATTTAATTTTTGACGGCGGATCGGGCCTCCGGGTTCTCGGCAACCATCTTCTGGAACAGGAATTCGGAAAAGGGCAGGGCGAAGCGCATTTGTTTTTGTCTCATACCCATTGGGACCACATCATGGGCATCCCGTTTTTTGTTCCCTTTTATAGAAAAGGCAACCAGTTCAAGATCTACGGCTCTCATCCCCACCTGGAAAAACGGTTGCTCGGCCAACAGCATTTTGATTATTTTCCGGTGTCTTTCGATTCGTGTCAGGCCGATATCGATATTGTTCCCCTGGCGGACCAGAAGGAAATCGTGCTGGGAGATGTCCGCATCACCTGGCACGAAATGAACCACCCCGGGCGATGTTTCGGCTACCGGGTGGAGTATCGGGGCAAGTCTTTTATTTACGCGACCGATTCGGAGTATAAAGACTTGGGGGATGAAAACCTGAAACCCACCATCGATTTTTTCAAGGATGCCGACTTACTGGTGTTCGACTCCCAATACACGTTCATTGAAGGTATTGAAAAAGAAGACTGGGGGCACAGCTCCATGTTTATCGGCGTGGACATTGCCGTGGAGGCCAAAGTGAAGAAAATCGCCTTTTATCATCATGAGCCGACTTACAGCGATTTCAAACTGGTCAATGTGTTTGAGCAGACCAAAAAATATCTGAAAGCCATCGACACCGACAGCCCGCTGGAAATGATTCTCTCCCAGGAAGGCCTCACTCTCGACATGTTGAAGGGTTGATTCACCCGACCCCAAGGGTGTTGCCTCTGTATTATTCTTTTGTCTTTATCTTCGCTAACGTTTTTTCTTGCCGCTCTTCTTGTTTTTCCAGGTCAACAACCAGTGCTGGATGATCTTTAGTTTTTGCGAGCCGGTGAATTTACGCCGTTTGATTTTCGGCGTCGTCTCGTATTGCAGGCGGGCGATGACGGTCGGCGCCACCGCTTCTTCCACCAGCACGCCGCGTTGCGCGTGTTCCAGATTTTTAGAGGCGCACACTTCGCGGAAGGCCACCATGAGGCGGCAGTCCAAAGGTCGGTCTTCATGGATCATGCAAGACTCTTCCTCGTCCAGAAACGGACATCGCTGATTGACCACCATGTGGTACCAGTCCACCGTTTCCGGATCGATCCCGGATTCCAGAGTTTTCGCCACCTTGCGGATGGTTTTCTCCGACTTTTCGATGATTGCATTGAGGTCGATGCCCTTGTCGCGCGCGTTGTTCATCATGCCGTCCCATTCCAACTGGGTATGGGCGACGCCGGTGTAACAGCAGTGACTGCATCCCTTCTGGCAGGTCAGGGGTGGAGCCTTGGTGGTGTAAGCGTGGTCGAGTACTTTCCAGAACGCTTTCAGGAGTGGGATCTTTTCGGCCTTGGCCACCGTTTTGGTGTCCGCCAGCATTTTTTCATAGGCGTACTGGATTTCGGCTTCGGAAAACTTCTGCTTTATGAATTGGCGCAACTCCTCCGGGTCTGTCACTCCCTGGATAAAGGCACCGATAGGGTCGGAATATAAAGTCATGGGGGTATAGGAATCGCGTAGGTTAAAAGAAACAAAATACCACTCATGGGACAGGGAAGGCAACTGGATCGTCTGTAGTCCACTGTTTTTAACTACTTGATTCAAAAAATATATCTAAAAACTGTTGCCAAACTGTAGGCAATTTTAATTTTTGGATTTGCTTTATCAGTTGGGGAGGGTATTTGGCCTACCTTGATAATAATACGGGTGCTGGAGTACCGAGGAGTTTTCCGCTATGACGGCGTTCGTGCCCCCGTGGCAGGCAATCCCCTCACCCAAAACCCAGTTACTTGCCTATTTTGCCCAATAGTATTAATTAAATTTAGCTCATGATAAAATGGGTAAAATGCGTT
>QIDN01000175.1 GCA_003229345.1 Nitrospirota bacterium
GATCAGAAGGTAAAAGAAATCCAGAAAAGCGATTTTGGCGTAGATAAAGTAATTGACGAAAACCGCTCCCATCAATATGGAAAGAATAATCGCATCCTGAACATGCTTCAGTAGATATTTTTTAATAGAATCCATTTGGTTACATTAGAATTAATTGTAAATATTATTATAAGGTATAAATCTTCGATAAAAAATCAGTTTTTTAATATTAGGTCGCGATTTTTGTACCGATTATCCCAAATTAAGGGAATTTAAATTAAAAATGCTTTATTTCAGGCTTTTGGAGAAAAATGAGTAAGGATAAGGAAAGGTTCAGGGGGGCTAAAGTTTGGAGCTGGCCAACTTTTCACATCAGGCTTTTAAGACGCGCTGTAATTCTTCTTCCAATCGGAGGTTACGCTCATTCAAGCGTTGGTAAGATAAGTCCAATTCTTGGCGGATCCGGTGGCTTTCTTCCAGCTCATGTTTCCTCTTTTCCGATAAAGTACCGATCAGCCAAGCGGCCAAAATCAAAAACCCTCCCCATACGGTTAGGTCCAGGTGGGTATTCAACGGACTGGCGGACTCTAAATAAGGGTTTTCGTTCACCAGTACAAAAATAAAAACCATGATGATGGCAAAAAAAGCCCCTAGAATGGCCAGCCGCTTACCCACGTAATAACCGGCCAGTACGATCAAAAGATAGAAAAAATCCAGGAAGGCGATTTTAGAATATATCAAGTAATGAATGGCCGTCACACTGAGTAAAGTGAGGAGGATGATAATATCTTCCCAGTGTTTTTCCGTATAATTTTCAGATTCATCCGGAGTAGAATTCGGCATAGTAAATTTACAGTTGAGATTAGTGTAATATTCAGTATAGACCAGAATCCGGGTTTTCAGCACTATTATTTGATGTGGATTTTTGTTTTCTGAAAAGTGGGCGGAGCAGGCAGAATAATCACTCAGTAGGGAAAAACCTGGCGAGGAAAACAATGGCCACCGCCACCGGGGCGATATATCGAATTACGAATTCCCAGTAGGCCGCCCAGTGGAATGTGGTTTCATGCCGCTCGATTTCCTTGTGAGCCTCTTTAGTGCCCCAGACCCAGGCCACAAAAATGGCGGTCAGCATGCCGCCGATCGGCAGAAGGTAATTGGAGGAAATATTGTCGACATGATCGAAGAAAGTCATCCCGAATAATTGGGTATCCGCCAGCAGGCCGAAGGAGAGCCCGGAGGGAATGCCAATCACAAAGATAACCAGCCCCATGGTAAGAACAGATTTTTTGCGACCCCATCCTTTCTGGTCGATGAAATAAGCCACCACCACTTCCAGCAGGGAAATGGCCGAGGTCAACGCGGCAATGGCCAGTAACGTGAAAAATATAATGGACGCCACCCATCCGAAAGGCATGCCGGTGAACACCGCTGGCAACACACTGAACACCAGACCGGGACCTTCAGTCGGTTCCAGTCCCATGGCGAATACCGCCGGGAAAATCACCAGGCCCATCATCAGGGCGATCAGGGTATCGAACAACACCACATAGAGGGTAGCGGAAGTCAAATTCTCTTTGGCGGGCAGGTAACTGCCGTAGGTGATCATGGCGCCCATGCCGAGACTGAGCGAGAAAAACGCCTGCCCCATGGCTATCAAAACCGAATGGCCCGTCAGTTTGCTGAAGTCGGGGTACAGGTAAAACTTGAGTCCCTCCATGGCGCCGTCCAGCGTCAACGCCCGGATCATGAGAATCACCAGCATCACCACCAGCGTCGGCATCAAAATGTCGCAGGCTTTTTCGATACCGCCATGCACGCCTCTGATAACGATGGCAATGGTCAACCCCATGAACAACGCATGATAGAACATCACCTCACCGGTACTGGCGATGAAGCTATCAAAGAATATTCCTGCATCGGCGGGATTGGTGAACTGGTCCAGGGAATGAGTCACGGCCTTAACCACGTAAGCGATCGTCCAACCTCCGACCACACCGTAAAAGGACAGGATCAGGAAACCCGCGAGCACTCCCATAAATCCAATGCCCACCCAGGGCGTGCCGGGTTTGAGTTGTTGAAATGCGCCGACAGGATTGAGGCTGGTTTTACGTCCGATGGTGAACTCGGCCAGCATAATAGGCAGGCCCACCAAGGCGATACAAATCAGGTAAACCAGAACAAATGCGCCGCCGCCGTTTTGTCCGGCAATGTAGGGAAACTTCCAGACGTTACCCAGGCCGACGGCGGAGCCGGAAGCGGCCATAATGAAACCCATCCGGGTGGCCCAGAGCCCTCGTTTGTGGTTCGGTTCAGACATGGAGGTCTATTATAACGGCGAATCTACGATGGGACAAGCTATTGAAAGATGGGCTATTCAATGTCGAGTGATGCAGTGGAGAAACCTTGCTATATAATCAGAACAGCCGGATTAATCATGGGCAGAAACTGCCGGAGTAAAGTTGACGTGAATTCCAAAGACCGTCTGAAAAAAATTCTCGATCAGATACCGAAAATTCCCGGAATATATATCATGAAAGACGGGAAGGGCGAGATGCTTTATATCGGGAAGGCCAAGTCGCTGTTCCACCGCGTGCGATCCTACTTTTCCGACGCGGCGGACCATCACCCGCGTACGCGCGTCTTCGTGCGCAAGGTGAAGGATATCAAGTTCCTCACCACC
>QIDN01000242.1 GCA_003229345.1 Nitrospirota bacterium
CGTTCATTGGGGATTGGGGGCGACGATTGGCAGTGTGATCCCAACCTTAAAGGCCATCATCCCGGCGGCGGTTGGGGTGGATATCGGATGCGGCATGATGGCGGTGCAGACCAGTTTGAAGGCAACCGATTTGCCGGAAAGTTTGAAAGAGATCCGCTCCAATATTGAAAAGGCTGTTCCGCATGGCAGAACCCACCATGGCGGACGGGGTGATCGTGGTGCCTGGGCTCACATTCCTGAAGAACAGGCGAAGGTATGGAAAGACCTGTCACCGGGGTTGGATGCCATTGCTGAAAAGAATCCCAAGGTGATGAGGAAGCACAGCAACAACGTCAACCATTTGGGAACTTTGGGTACCGGTAACCATTTCATCGAAGTATGTCTGGACGAGAAGGATCGGGTTTGGTTCATGCTGCACAGCGGCTCTCGTGGCATCGGCAACCGGATCGGAACTTATTTTATCGAGCTGGCCAAGCAGGATATGCGCCGGTGGCATATCAATGTACCGGATATCAATCTGGCCTATTTCCCGGAAGAATCGGATCATTTTGATGAATATGTGGAGGCGGTGGAGTGGGCACAGACGTTTGCCAAGACCAACCGCGAGTTGATGATGCAGGCTGTGATTCAAGCGGTGCAGAGTTCCAAGGGCATTCCGCCTTTTGCGGCGAACCTCGAGGTGGTTAATTGTCACCATAATTACGTGGCGCGGGAAAATCATTTTGGACAAAATGTTCTGGTGACCCGGAAGGGCGCGGTACGTGCCCGGTTGGGGGACATGGGAATCATCCCCGGAAGCATGGGAGCGAAGTCTTATATCGTCCGCGGCCTGGGCAACAAGGACAGTTTCGACAGTTGCAGTCACGGCGCGGGCAGAGCGATGTCCCGGACCGAAGCCAGGCGGCGTTTTTCGGTGGACGATCATATCAAGGCCACCCAAGGTGTAGAGTGTCGAAAAGACAAGGATGTGATCGACGAAACCCCTGCGGCTTACAAGGATATCGACGCGGTCATGGCAGCTCAGAAGGATTTGGTGGAAATCACGCACACCCTGCGCCAGATCATTTGTGTGAAAGGTTAAACGTACGAATATTTTAAAGAGGAAAATCCTATCTCGCTTTTTCTTTTCCTGATAATCATTTTATTAGCCGCCAGATTGCTGGCCGTGTTAGCGGGACGGGTGCGGGTGCCGTCGGACCAGCGGACTTCCGCTTTTTTGATTTCGCTGTACAATCCCAATCCGATTGCCGGGACCTTGATGAAAAACGTAACCTGGAATTTATTGTTATCAAAATTAAGGGGTCTGAATGCAAACCCATGACTTTTTTCTCATCCTGCTTATTATTCTTCTAACCGCGCGCGTTTTCGCGGAACTGGCGGCGAGGCTCAAAACTCCCTCTGTCATAGGCGAGTTATTGGCAGGAGTGGTACTAGGGCCGAGCCTACTGGGCTGGATCGAGCCCATCGAAGCAATCAAGCTCATGGCGGAAATCGGTATCATCCTGCTCCTGTTCGAGGTGGGTTTGGGGACCGATCCCAGGCAATTGGCGCGGGCAGGCCTCAAGTCTTTAGTAGTGGCCCTGTCAGGTTTCAGTTTGCCGTTCCTGCTGGGGTTCAGCGTAGGGTACTGGGGATTCGATCTCTCGTTACTGGTATCGCTATTTATCGGAGGGACACTCACAGCGACCAGTATTGGAGTCACTGCCCGCGTGCTCACTGATCTTAAACGCCAGCACGCCCCGGAGGGCCAGATAATATTGGGTGCAGCGATTCTGGATGATGTTATGGGCGTCGTTCTGCTGGCACTACTTTATGAATTCTCCATTGGCGGCGGTGTAACCCTGGGCAATGCAGGCAAAGTGATTATATTCGTGGTGGCCTTCTTTTTTCTGGCCCCGATGGCGGCCAAGCTGATGTCCACTATCATCAAACACATCAACTCGACAACAGAGATTCCCGGCCTGATTCCCACCACGATCGTCTCCCTGGTGTTATTCTTCGCTTGGCTGGCCCATTCTATGGGGGCTCCGGAGTTACTCGGTGGTTTCGCGGCAGGTCTGGCTTTGTCGAGGCGTTTCTTTTTGCCTTTTGGCACTGCATTGCATGCAGACCCGTCCTTCGCCGAGTGCATTGAAACAGAAATGAAGCCGATCATCCACTTGTTCACGCCAATTTTCTTTGTGATGGTCGGTCTGTCATTGAACCTGCACGAGATCGATTGGAGTTCCCCATTCATTTGGGCCTTTTCCATGGCGCTTATGGTTGCCGCTGTAGTCGGCAAATTGGTGGGTCCCTGGCTCATCCGGGAACCTCGGCCGACCCGCTGGATCATTGGCGCCGCCATGATCCCGCGCGGTGAAGTAGGTCTCATCTTCGCTGAACTAGGACGGGAAAGCGGTATACTCAACAACGAAATTTATGCGGGTATGGTTATAGTGATCGCAATTACGACCGTATTATCCCCCTTCGTTATGAAGGGGTTGTACAGCCGCTTCAGTCACCGTTTGCAAACTGCCGCGAGCGCTTAAAACGATGAATACAGCTAAACTTGCCAACAGCGAGTGGCATACAAAAGAAATCCCGACTCTCTTAGCCGAACTCTCCACCACCGAAAATGGCTTGACCCAGGCAGAGGCTGCCAGGCGCCTCAAAATCCATGGC
>QIDN01000123.1 GCA_003229345.1 Nitrospirota bacterium
CGTAGTACCGCTCGTTCAACCGCCACGAGCGATGCACTGGTATCCACATCAAATCCATGGCATCGAGCGTAATCCACAGCGTTCGGATAGCACGTTTGAGCACCGAGGTATAGGCCACATCAAAGGTCAGCCCCGCATCCAGAATCGCTTTTGCACCTTCCTGCGCTTCATTGCGGCCCTGATCGGTCAGATCGACATCCGTCCAGCCGGTGAACCGGTTTTCGAGATTCCAGATACTTTGTCCATGCCGCATCAGCACCACTTTATACATGCCATTGACCCTTCAAAAATTAAACATTCGGACTACGGGAGGGGGGCCCGCAAGGAATCTGAATTGTAACCCATCCCCAATAAAAACGCGATCCGGAGTGCAAAAAATTTCTGGTTTGAGTGGGTGACCGCCTGCTGACAAAAGGTTATCCATCGACCGGCCAATCCGGGGTATACAGCGCGTCCTTAAACGTATAAAATTTTATTATTACTGGGAAAATGAAGCTGGGAAAGTTTATGACCGATTCCGAAGAAACAGAATTCAGGCGGATTACGCATACTTTTTTCGAAAAGGAATGGCGGGAAAGCTTTGATATCTTCTATCAAGTTACCGTCAATGGAGAGAAGAAATTTATCAAATTCGCTGAATTCGATCCCCGGGATTATTCCCGCCTGGATGCCATCCTTAAGGAAAAGCAAACCGAAATTTTTTATATCAAGGAAACCGACCTTTATAAATATTATCAGTTTAATATTTTAAAACACCTGCTGCTGGGGCTGGTGCAGGACAAGCCTCCTGCCAGAGAAGTCTTCCAAAGGGTGTATCCCGTGGCCACGCGCATTCTCCAGGACTATCTGGAAATTCCCGCCTCGGATGATTTTCTGGTTCTGCTGGATGAACTTCCAAAAGTGCTGGCGAAATCCCTGGACTCGGGGAGCCTGCCGTTTCACGAGTTGTTCGCCCTCACCCTGAAAGAAAATACGATCCATGCGCATTGCGTTAACGTGGGATTGTACTGTCTGTGTCTGGCCCGGGAACTGGGCATGAACCGCAAAGACCGTGAGGAAATCTGCCGGGGCGGCATGCTGGCAGATATCGGCAAGAAATATATTCCGAAAGATGTGATGTTCAAGGAGAGCGAGTTGACGGATGAGGACATGCAGACCATCCGGCTGCATACGGCCTTCGGCAAAAAAAAGTTGAACGAACAGAGACGTTATTCCAAAACCGTGCTTCGTATGGCAGGCGAACATCACGAAAACTTCGATGGAACCGGTTACCCGCTGAAGTTGTCGGGGAACGATATCAACACCGCCGCACGGATCTGTAAAATCATGGACATCTTCAACGCGTTGACCAGCCACCGGTCCTATGGAGAAGTGCTGACTCCCATACAGGCCTTGACGCTGATGAAGGAGAAGATCGGGGAGCAATTCGACTCGCAACTGTTGACCGCGTTCATTCAATACGCGGGCCGGCAATAATCCGGATTACCCCTGCGCGTCTTCCTGCTGAATAAAATTCCCACCGGTGCGTTCCTTGGGCTCGCGGGACACTTCTTCCAACATCAATTGACAGATGCGCGTTTTGCCAGGCGTCACCTCGATAGCAAACGGACCGTGGTTGAACATCTCAAGGGTGATGATGCCCAGCCCGGTACCACAATGGATCATCGGCGCCGTCATGTGCACCGCCAGGCCGAGCCGCGCGAAACTGCTTTTGCCCTCGACCCGCCCCGCGAGCTTTGATCCCGCCGGAAACTGAACCTTCTCAAACGTGGAGCCGAGATAAATCCTGTTGGGTTGTAAAAGATATCTGCCCGACGGCTCTTTATCCACCTCGACCTGGTGACTTTTCGAAAATTCCCGGTAGTTGTATTCGTCCAGATTGATTTTGAGTGTCTCGCTATCGGGGCGGGTCAGTTCAGGATCCCATATCCACAGAGGCTCTCCCATATGCAGGTCGATGGAGGTGGTGTCGATCTGCTCCTTGCCGGGGGCAGGCTCGACGATCATCCGCCCCTCCGCCAACGCCTTATGAATATCGTCGCCACTTAAAATCATATGCCCACCGTTTCTCGAATGAGGATTTTATCCACGCCGCTTTCCGTATTGTGCTGCATCCCATGAATCAAGTACTCCTGATTGCCTTTCTGCCCCGTGATGGGAGAACGGCACACCTGCGCAAGACACCAGCCCGACGCTTCGATGAATTGCTTCAGCTCCAGTAATACCTTCACATGTTTGTTGAGGTCGGTGATCACGCCTTTGTTCTCGACTTCATCCTTGCCGACTTCAAACTGCGGTTTGACCAGCGCGATCCACTGCCCGCCCGGTTTTAAAATTTTAAATACGGCGGGCAGAATCAGCTTGAGGGAAATGAACGCGACATCAATCACTGCCAAGTCCACCGCTTCGCCACCCACCTCGCCCAGTGACAGTTGGCGGGCGTTGGTACGGTCGATCATCACCACCCGGTCGTCGGATTGCAGTTTCCAGTCGAGCTGACCATAACCGACATCGACGGCAAACACTTTTGCCACGCCCTTCTGGAGAAGGCAGTCGGTGAAGCCGCCAGTCGATGCGCCGATGTCCACTGCCGTTTGACCCGAAGGGTCAACACCAAATTCCTTGAGCGCTTGCGCCAGTTTCAATCCGCCGCGGCT
>QIDN01000172.1 GCA_003229345.1 Nitrospirota bacterium
CCACCTTTCAAATCCTGCTCCGAGCAATACTCGAATCCCAGTTCGGTAGGATCTATATAATAATCCTTTATTTCTTGGTTCTTTAGCTCAGATATCTTCGTGTTACACGTTAATGTGATTTCATCGAGTCCGTCCTCTCCGTGCACTACAAATGCGTGCACGACGCCGAGGCTTTTCAGGACCTGAGCCAGAGGCGACGTCCATTTGGAATCAAACACCCCCACTACTTGCGCCTGGACCCGGGCAGGATTGGTCAGCGGTCCCAGCAGATTAAAAATGGTTCGGAAACCCAACTCCCGGCGCACATCCGCCGCATGTTTCATGGCTTTGTGTAGAGTAGGCGCGAACAGGAAACCGATACCCGCCACTTCGACACAACGCTCCACCACTGACTTGTCCGCCTCGATATTGACCCCGAGACACTTCAACACATCGGCGCTTCCCGACCGGCTGGAGACTGCCCGGTTGCCGTGCTTGGCCACGAGAATCCCCGCCCCCGCCACCACAAACGCGGCGGTGGTCGAGATATTAAACGTATCGGCGCCATCGCCGCCGGTACCGCAGGTATCGACAACTCCCTTGACGGGAATGTTCAACGGCTCGGCTTTTTCGCGCATGACCCGGGCCGCTCCGGAAATTTCCGCCACCGTCTCCCCTTTCATGCGAAGTGCGGTGAGAAACGCGCCCAGCAACGAGCGGTCGACCTTGCCCTCCATGACCTGGGTCATGATGCACACCATTTCGTCTTCCGTCAGGTCGTGGCCGTCGACCACCTTATGCAGGATGTCCTGTGCCTTCATGTTCCTTTGCCTTTTCAGCCGGAAGATCAATAAAGTTTTTGAGGAGATCCTTGCCATGCACCGTCAAGATCGATTCCGGATGAAACTGCACGCCTTCGACCGCCAGTTCTTTATGGCGGACACCCATGATCTCGCCGTCATCCGATTCGGCGGTGATCTCAAAACAGTCCGGAAGGTTCGCGCGGTTGACCACCAGAGAATGGTACCGGGTCGCTTCAAACGGATTGGGCAAGCCTTTAAAAATAGTTTTGTCATCATGGGAGATCATCGAAGTTTTACCGTGCATGAGTTTCTTGGCTTTGATGATTTCACCGCCAAACGCCTCCACCACCGACTGATGCCCCAGACACACACCCAGCAGAGGAATCCTGCCGGCAAAGTGTTTGATCACTTCCTTGGAGATACCCGCTTTTGAAGGTGTGCAGGGACCGGGAGAAATCACGATTTTTTCAGGAGCGCGTTGCTCGATTTCGTCTATGCTGATCTCATCGTTGCGGTACACCTCCAGCTCCGCGCCCAGTTCCCCCATGTATTGAACGAGGTTGTAGGTGAAGGAATCGTAATTGTCGATCATCAGGATCATGGCAGAAGTCCCCTGCCCGCCAGACCGATGGCCTTGAGCATGGCTTTACCCTTATTCATGGTCTCTTCAAATTCATTCTCCGGTACCGAGTCGGCGACGATTCCCGCCCCAACACCGAGATAGCCCACCTGATCTTTCACCACTAAAGTACGAATGGCGATGGCGGTATCCATGTTGCCTGAAAAGCTGATGTAGCCGACCGCTCCGGCATAGATCCCGCGACGTGTCGGTTCCAACTCGTCGATGATCTCCATGGCGCGAATTTTCGGGGCTCCGGAAACCGTACCTGCGGGAAACGCCGCTTTCAACACATCAAAGCAGTCCAGCCCTTCCTTCAACTTGCCGCGCACGTTGGAAACGATGTGCATGACGTGGGAATAACGTTCGATGGTGAACTTCTCGTTGACTTCCACCGAATTGATCTGTGCCACACGCCCCAAGTCGTTACGCCCCAGGTCCACCAGCATGATATGTTCGGCCAACTCCTTTTCGTCTTGGAGCAAATCCTTTTCCAGGTATTGGTCCTCGGCTTCGTTCTTGCCACGCTTGCGCGTGCCCGCGATGGGGCGCACTTCCACATCGTCGCCCTCCAGCCGCACCAAAACCTCCGGCGACGAACCCACCACTTGGATATCCTCAAAATTGAGATAGTACATGTAGGGGGAGGGATTGATCGTCCGCAAAGCCCGGTAAATGGTGAACGGGTCCTGCTGAATATCAAATTTGAGGCGTTGCGCCAACACCACCTGAATGGCGTCGCCTTCATGAATATAGCGTTTGGCCTTGAGCACGGCTTCTTTAAAATGTTCCTTGGCAAAATTGGATTCGATACGCAGGTCTTCATCCACCGATGCACCGGGAGTTCCCGTAGGAATTTTGGGCGCGGGTTGGCGCAGTTTTTTTGCGAGGACGTCGATTTTGGCCGTCGTCTCTTTATAAACATCTTCCAGGTCGCGTCCTTCAGTATGGGCGTTGGATACCACCTTGATGGTTTGATTGACGTTATCGAAAATCAAAAGCGTATCGGTGATGACAAAAATGGAATCGGGAATATCCAGATCGTCTTCCGTCTGGTCCGGCAGGTTTTCAAAATACCGCACCATGTCGTAACTGATGAATCCCACCGCGCCACCGGAAAACCGTGGAAGGCCCGGCATGTCCACCGGCTGATACCGTGAAAGAATTTCTTTCAGTACGGACAGAGGAACAGCACCCTCCACATTTCTCTTCTCTTCGACACCGTTGTTGCGGACGGTAAC
>QIDN01000224.1 GCA_003229345.1 Nitrospirota bacterium
CACGATGGCGTGCAATGTCATGTGCAATTTGATGGCTCATCAGCGCCGCCAGCCCGGCCTCGTTGGCACAAACAGGGAGAATGCCGGTGTAGACAGCTACTTTTCCGCCGGGCAGGGCAATGAGATTTTTCTGGTTGGATGCGATCAACTTGAACTCCCACTTCAGACTGGGCATGGGAGACACTGCTGCCAATTGCCGGCCCACCCGTTCCACGAGGGTAATCAACTGTCCATCCAACGATAAATTTTCCTTTTTGAGGATTTCCCCGAAGGCTTCTTCTCCCAGGGCCGCTTCCTGCTCAAACGGAATGGCATCGGCCGAATATTCGGTTGAAGGCGGGGGGCTTTCATAACGGTTGGAAAACGGGAATTTACCGCAACCTGAAAAGAGGGCGAAAACCAAAAAAATCGAGATGAAACGCATAAGCCACATGAATTGATTATAGAATTTGCCGCTCCTCTTTTCAACGGGCACTTTCCTGTTGCGGGCTTCGGGGGAATAACCTATTATCGCCACGGAGGAGCAACCGAATGAGGGACCACGAAAGGGAAGCGGAACATTCCGGATACCGTTCAGTGGCGGGGGTCGACGAAGCGGGACGTGGACCTCTGGCAGGACCCGTGGTGGCTGCCGCCGTGGTATTGCCTCCGGAACTTGCCCTGCCTGGACTGCGCGATTCCAAAAAAATGTCTCCCGCGCTACGCGAAAGGCTGTACGATCAAATCATTGAAAAATGTACAGGGTTCGGAATCGGTCGGGTCGATGAAAATATGATCGACGAAATCAATATCCTGCAGGCCACATTGCTGGCCATGAAAAAAGCGGTGGAACAACTTCCCACGCCGGCGGATATGCTTTTGATCGATGGCAACCGCGGCATCGAATGCGACACGCACCAGAAAACCATCATCGGCGGTGACGATGCCAGTCTGTCCATCGCCGCCGCATCAGTATTGGCAAAGGTGACGCGGGATCGGTTGATGGACCGATACCACGAACAGTATCCTCAATATGAATTTTCCCGGCACAAGGGATATGGCACCCGGTTGCACCGTGAACGGATTCAACAGCACGGCCCGTGTCCCATTCACCGGAAAACGTTTAAGGGTGTGACGGAATATTTGAACCGCCGCCCGTAAGAAATTTTTTGGATTGTTTATGTTATCAGCACTGAATAAAAAATGGGTGTTCGCCAACGCGGAAGCTGAAACAGTTGCCCGGTTGAAGGAAGACCACGGGCTTTCCTCCTTACTCGCCCAACTGATGGTCAACCGCGGCCTCGGAGACCCGAATGCGGCACGTTTTTTTCTGGACGCACGGCTGGATACTGCTCATGACCCTTTTTTGATGCGGGGCATGGATGTGGCTGTCCGGCGCATCGTTCAGGCCATTCAGAATCGGGAAACCGTCACCGTCTATGGCGACTATGATGTTGATGGTGTTACCTCCGCCGCGCTGATGGTGCACTTCTTTCGGGAGTTGGACGCGCCATTTGATTATTACCTGCCCAACCGCATGGAGGAGGGCTACGGTCTCAACAATCAGGCGCTGGACACCATTAAGGCGCGCGGCAGTAAGCTGGTGATCACGGCGGATACCGGAATCACTGCGTTATCGCAGGTGGCCCACGCCAATAAGATCGGTATGGAAGTCATCGTAACGGACCATCATCAAATTGCGGTGGAAGGATTGCCCGACGCGCTGGCGGTGTTGAATCCTCATCAACCCGAATGTAATTACCCGTTCAAGTTTTTGAGCGGCGTCGGTATCGTGTTCAAACTGGCAGCAGGCATTCGGCGGGGATTACTGGACGCAGGCTGGGACGCGGACAAGCTTCCAAATCTCAAAAAACATCTCGACCTGTTTACTCTGGGCACTATCGCAGATATGGCGCCATTGATCGACGAAAACCATGTGCTCACCTCGCATGGGCTGGAGGCCCTGCGCACCAGCGTCAAGCCGGGAGTGATCGCTTTGAAATCAGTCGTCGGGATCGATGGGAAAGTCGATTCCTCCTCCGTGGGTTTCGGCATGGGGCCCCGTCTGAACGCCGCCGGAAGGCTGGGTCAACCGGACCGCGGCCTGCATCTGCTGGTATCGTCCGACCTCAATGAAGCGATGGAAATGGCGAAGTCGCTGGAAGCGCTCAACGAAGAGCGCAAAGAAACGCAGAAATGGTGTTTTGAAGAAGCGGAATATCTGCTGGAGCGGCAGGTGGATCTCGAAAATGAAAACGTCATTGTCCTGGCATCGGAAAATTTTCATCAAGGAGTCATCGGTATCGTCGCTGCCAAACTGGCGGAAAAGTTTTACCGTCCCACTATTCTCATCGCGCTCGAAGAGGGAAAGGGTAAAGGCTCCGCGCGCAGCATTCCTTCGTTCAATCTGGTCAAGGCGATGACGCAATGCTCGGAACATCTCATCCAGTACGGCGGACACGCCTATGCTGCCGGGTTGAATATCGAGGAAGGACGTGTGGATGATTTCCGGAAAGCCATGAACAAGGTGGGGGACGAATTTCTCACCGAAGATTGCCTGGTCGCCGAATTGAAAGTGGACGCCACCCTGAGGATGGAGGACATTACTCAAGAGCTTTACGGGGAAATTGAAAGTCTGGAACCGTTCGGGCAAATGAACAA
>QIDN01000476.1 GCA_003229345.1 Nitrospirota bacterium
CTCTTCTTTGGAAATTTGAAGGGACCGCGATCGCCCGGTTACACCTCCCGCGGCGAAGACACCTTTTAACGAAGTCTCCATATTTTCATTCACCCAGATTTCCTGGCTGGGTCCCCTTTCAATGCTCAAATCGTCCAACCCAAGGTCTACGGTGTTTCCCAGACGTTCTCCCGACACGAGAATTTTTTCTGTCGAAAATTTGACCCCGCCGTCCAGAGTAACGTCGATCTTCTCAGTATCCTTGAATATAGAAATGATCTTCTTGCCAAGCAGAGTTTTGATTTTCTGTTTTTTGAATCCCACTTCCAAAGCGGTTATCAAATCGGGATCCCTGTCATGGATCAAGCGGTGGTTTTCATCCACCAGAAAAATCTTGGTTCCAAGAAGATTGAACAGGGTGGCGGCTTCCAGCCCTGTTTTATCTCCGCCGACGATCAGCAGGGAGGCGGGCGCTTCTTTCCAGTCCAGTAGCCGGTCACTATGAAATATAGAGTGTTCATCAAAGGGAATGCTGGCGATCGGTTTGGGTAAAGACCCAGTGGCGATGATAATCTTCCCAGTTTTAAGTACGGATGAGTCTTCGCCTTGGCGCACCATTACCTGGCGGCTTCCCGCTAAAGCGCCCTCACCTTTTATGCAGTCCACTCCAGAATTTTTGAGACGGTCTTCAATTTCTTTTGAGATTTCTCCGGCTTTTTCATCCACCTCCTGAATCAGGCTTTCAAAAGAGATTTGCTCATTAGACGTTCCCATCCGGTCATTCATAACCTGCAGGGGCAGTTGTCCTTTGAACAGAGAGTGCCCTCCCAGCCGGTTGGATTCGACAAGAGCCACGCGGGCTCCCGCCTCCAATACCGATTGAGCTGCGGCAACCCCTGCCGTTCCACCTCCTATAACAATGACATCGAACTCTTCCATAAGACTCGTTTTTGCTACGATTGGGTTTCTAAAGTCTCATTACAGCACATTCGCCGGAGATTAGGCAATGGGATGTTTCGGCTCTATAAAATGCTGAATGCGGCGATCCCAACCAGCAGGACCAGCCCGACAGAAGCGATAATGGCATGGGCGGTGATGTTCCATTTACGGCTGAGAGGAATGACGATTAAAAAATATGCCATGACAATGTAATTGAACAGGGAATTGCCCAGCAACCGGTGCGTGACGACCAGAAACACTCCCAAGGAAATGAGAACCGCCCCATAAACGTTGCGGTGGAGTTTATACCGCTTTTGACGTTTGTCCTTGGGGAGCATGCTGACGCCAATCAGGATGTTGGCGATGACAATCAAAATAGCCGCTAAAATGGTGAGAAAACTGGGATGGGAAAAAACTTCGCCTAAGCTGGTCGCTTGCATGGTGGAAGGAACTCTGAAAGAAATTGGTGCCGATGGGGAGAGTCGAACTCCCACGGGTTGCCCCATACGCCCCTCAAGCGCACGTGTCTACCAGTTCCACCACATCGGCGTTTTTAAAAAAAGTTATTCTAGGGGTAGTTCTTCTTTGGCTGCGGGAGGGCTCTGCTCTGTTGTTTCTTCCATCTCTGTGATGACAGAATCATGGTCCTTCTTGGAGGAAATAACTGCCAGGCTTAAAGAAGTGACCATAAAAGTAATCGCCGCTCCGGTGGTGAGCTTGGTGAGGAAATTACCCGCTCCACTGCTCCCGAACATAGCTTGACTGCCGGCAGACCCCAAAGAAGCTCCCATAGCGGCCCCTTTTCCCGCCTGCAATAAAATCACAAGAATCAGGAAGAATCCAACTATTACATGCAGAACGGTAAGAAAGGTGTGCACCCGTATCCTCCAAAAATCGATTATTTAATGGCGCTAATAATAGCATAAAACGAACCGGCATCCAAACTGGCTCCTCCCACCAACGCACCGTCGACATCCGGTTGTGACATCAGCGAGGGGCTGTTGTCAGGAGTCACGCTACCCCCATAAATGATTCGGGTGGCCTTGGCCGTTTCCGGCTCATACTGGGAGCTCAATTCACTTCGGATAGCTTCATGGATTTCCTGCACTTGTTCCGGTTGCGCGGTTTTTCCGGTTCCGATAGCCCAGACCGGTTCGTAGGCAATCGTCATTTTCCCCATTTCCATGGGAGTGAGGCCGTCCAATCCTCTCTTTAATTGATTGCCGATGACACCCTTAGTTTTGCCGGCTTCTCGCTCCTGCCAAGACTCTCCCACACAAAAAATGGGATGGAGGCCTTCCGACAAAGCGGTTTTTAATTTTTGATTGATGACCGCATCATCTTCTTGAAACAAATTTCGCCGCTCGGAATGACCTACGAGCACATACCTGCATCCGACCGATATCAATTGGGTGCCGGATATCTCTCCAGTCACCGCTCCCTCCGTCAAATGAGAAAGGTTCTGAGCTCCCAATTGAATACTGCTCCCGCGCAGAGTCTCCGCCACAGAAAATAGGGACGTGAAGGGAGGAATCAAAACCACCTCAGCAGGGCAGGAGGAATCCAATTTCCTCATCAAAGCGTGGATCAATTCCAGGGATTCTGGAATGGTTTTGTTCATTTTCCAGTTCCCGGCGATGAGCATTTTTCTCATATATTACTTTATATTAATATACCTAAATACCCTTTTTTATTAAATATTTTAATATATCTTTG
>QIDN01000330.1 GCA_003229345.1 Nitrospirota bacterium
GATGTTCAAGAGTGGTGCCCCCGGCGCGATTCGAACGCACGACCCCCGGATTAGGAATCCGGTGCTCTATCCTGCTGAGCTACGGGGGCTTATTTTTCAACTCTCTTAACTTATATAGCACTTCTTCCAAATACCTTCAATGACACCTTTGGGGCCGCGATTATCTCCGGGCCACTTTTCGGACGGGGTCAAGTCAGTTTGACTAGGGAAGTTGATTCGTCAATACTTTCTGTGCCGGATCTTGCCGATAAAAATCCTGTAAAACCTGATAAAGTTCTGGGTAACTGTGTTTCATGTTTTCAGGCTTACTAAAAAAATATTCAGTCACCACCGCGAAAAATTCAGTTTCATTCGTTGCCGCATAACTGTCAAAAAAAGTAGGCTGGCCGTGCTTCACCTTGTCACATAACTCTAGATACTCTTTGGAACATACTTCACTCCACCGCTGATATTCCTCAGGAGTTGTGAGTGGTGGAGTGCCATCTGCGCTGTTATCGAGCATGTCCAATTTGTGAGCGAATTCGTGATAGACAACATTGTGACCGTGTTCCGGATGCCGGGTTTCTCTTTTCACTACATCCCAGACAAGTATCACCGGGCCACGATGATGGGCTTCCCCGAGAATTGGCATCGGGCCACGCGCTGGCGCAGTGCTAATTTCAAAAAAACCTAGGGGCCTCTCAGGAGACAAGATTGTTGTAGGGTAAACATAAATGGATTTCACATTGCGGTAATAATCATTTGGCAACGCGAGTATCATCAAACACGCATGGGCGGCGATCACGACGCGAATTTCATCGGTCAATTCGAGGCCATTACATCCCAACCAATACTTTTCGGCAATAAAGATTTGGATAAGATCCTGCAAACGCTTTTTTTCTTCATTATTGAGGTACTGATAATATGGAATATTAATTTGAATGCGCCTCTCCCACTCGCCTGGGAAAGGAGCGGCCAGTATTTTTTTTCGCCGACGCTCACGAAACCATTGCCACATAAAATTCAACCTCTTTCAAAATGAAATTTATTCATCAAAATATTTCAGGCATCTGCGGGGCTCATTCCTCAACAATCTTTCCTATATACCATTTCTCCCAAATATCCTCAACCGGACCAAAATTCCGAATCCCCACCTAATCTATTGAATCCCAAACCCAGTCATTATATGATGTTGCCATTCGCAGCTTTAACCAAAGGAGTCAGACTGTCATGATCAGTGTACGAGCCAGCCAAGTCTTTACCAATGAAATCGACGATGCGGTGGCGGCCAAAAAGCAGTTGGATGCCGGAACGCCTTTCGCCGAAGTAGTTGAAAAATATAGCACTTGTCCGTCCAAGCAAAACGGCGGCGATCTGGGATGGATGCCCGAGGAAAGCGCCGGAGCCCTCATGGGAGATCTTTCCGAAGTCAGCCAGGGATCCATCCTGGGCCCTCTGCACACCCCTTACGGCTACCATATTATAAAAATCACTGAGGTCCGGGTGGAGGAAAGCACGGAACCTGTCGTTTTTAACCCGGACACTGCCATGACCGAAGTCAACAAGGTACTGCCGGAAGTGCATACCCTGTTGTTCAAAAAGCTTCACATCGGCATGCCCGTTTCCGGATACAAACCGGACGAGACCATTTTTACGGTCTGTGAGAAACACGACAAAAAAATCGGTGAGGTACTGTCTCTGTTGAACCAGGAAGCCGGAGGCAAACTGTTGCCCCTCATCACACCGGAAGAGTTGAAATTGCAAATCGAATCCGGGCGCACTGATCTGGTTCTGCTCGACATCCGGGAAAAGTGGGAGCACGACATCGCCAAAATCGAAGGCGCAACGCTGATCACCCGCGATAACTGTGAAAATGTTCTGACCACCACCCCCAAGGACCGGGAAGTCGTGTTGATCGACTGGAAAGGCGACCGCGCGCCGAGTTTCCAGAAGTGGCTGGGCGAGCGCGGCTTCACCCACGTCAAATGTCTCGAAGGCGGCATCGATGCCTGGTCGGAAAAAGTCAACACTCATCTGGCTCGCTACGATATCGACTCTGAAGATGACGACTACCGTTACGAGGACATTTTCGACGAGCCTCAATAACCCACTGCCGAGGCACCCGCTCATCGCATGAGTTCTCTCCTCGAAATCCAGAACCTCAGCACGTTTTTTTACATTGAAGAGGGCGTCGTCCAAGCCGTCCGCAATGTGGATTTGAAGATCCGCCGGGGAGAAACTCTGGCCTTGGTCGGAGAGTCCGGTTGCGGTAAATCGGTCACCGCCCTCAGCATCCTCAGGCTCGTCCCCACCCCGCCGGGAAAATTCGAAACCGGTAACATCGTTTTCGACGGCAAAAATATTTTCTCGAAAACCAAAAAAGAAATGGAGCAGTTGCGGGGCAACGACATCAGCATGATTTTTCAGGAGCCGATGACCTCGCTCAACCCTATTTTCACCATCGGCGACCAGATTGCCGAGTCCATCATCCTGCACCAGAAAAAAACCACGGCGGAAGCGCGGGTGATCACTCTGGAGCTGTTACACAAAGTCGCGATCCCTTCCCCCGAACGCCGGATCGATCAATATCCGCACGAACTATCCGGCGGCATGAAGCAGCGCGTGATGATCGCCATG
>QIDN01000432.1 GCA_003229345.1 Nitrospirota bacterium
AGTACCTATGCGTTGATCATCAGTGTGATCAAGGACCGGGATTATGTTAAGGCCGAAGAGAAGCGTCTGGCTCCCACGGAACTGGGGAATCTGATTTCCGATTTGCTGGTCGAAAACTTTCCGGATATCATGACTGAAGCATTCACCGCGCATATGGAAGACCAACTCGATCAGATTGAAGACGGCAAACTGGACTGGGTGGAAACCCTCAAAGCCTTCTACAAACCGTTCGAGAAAGATCTGGTGGAAGCCGAGAAAAAGATGAGGGATATCAAGAGTCAGGAAGAGAAAACCGACGAAGTGTGTGAGAAGTGCAATCAGCCAATGATCATCAAGTGGGGCCGCTTCGGCAAGTTCATGGCTTGTTCCAACTACCCGGAATGCAAAAATACCAAGGAAGTGGGCGGCAAAGATGAAGGCCCCGATGCAGTAAAAGCGGAAGGCAATTGTGATAAATGCAACTCGCCTTTGGTCATCAAAGTCGGCCGCTTCGGCAAGTTCATGGCCTGCTCCGCTTACCCGGATTGCAAATTCACCAAACCCATCAGCACGGGTGTTTCCTGTCCGGAACCAGACTGCAAAAAAGGATACATTTCTGCACGGCGTTCTAAAAAAGGACGCACCTTTTACGGGTGCAGTGAATATCCCAACTGCACCTTCACTTCTTGGGACAAACCAGTTGCAGAACCCTGCCCGGAATGTAAGAGTCCCTACATGGTTCTAAAGTGGAAGAAAAATGAAGGAGAAAGTCTTCTGTGTCCCAAATGCAATTTCAAAAAATCCCATGAAGCCGCCTGACCCTCAACAACAGATTTGATATGAATTCACACCTGACGATTATAGGTGCGGGCCTGGCGGGTTCGGAAGCCGCCTGGCAAGCCGCAGAAGCGGGCGTGTCCGTGGTTCTTTACGAAATGCGGCCGCAGCGTCCGACCCCTGTTCATAAAACCGGGAATTGCGCTGAATTGGTGTGCAGCAATTCCATGGGTTCCAATCAGGATTCCTCCGCGCCCTTTTTGCTGAAGCAGGAACTGAGAAATCTGGACTCGCTGGTGATACGTTCAGCCGATAAAAACAGCGTGCCTGCCGGTAAGGCATTGGCGGTGGATCGCGATCTGTTCTCTGAAGAGATCACGCGGACACTGGAACAGCATCCCAACATCACCTTGAAGCACGAAGAAGTGACGGAGATCCCCATGGCGGGACCGGTGATTATTGCTACCGGCCCGTTAACGTCACCGGCTTTTTCCGAAAAATTGTCGCAATTGCTGGGGCAGGATTATTTGTATTTTTACGACGCGTTGTCACCGATCATCGATGCTCAATCGATCGATACGGACAAAACATTTTTTGCATCCCGTTATGGTAAAGGTGATGCGGATTATCTGAATTGTGGTATGAGCCGACAACAGTATGAACAGTTCATCAATGAGCTGTTGAAGGCTGAAAAAGTGTCTCTCAAGGAATTTGAGAAGCCCATTTATTTTGAAGGGTGCATGCCCATTGAAGTGCTGGCGGACAGGGGGCCTCAGACGTTGGCGTTCGGGCCGCTCAAGCCGGTCGGATTGAATCATCCTGAAACCAACGAGCGGTTTCATGCAGTAGTTCAATTAAGGAAAGAAAACAAGGAAGGGACGGCTTATAATTTGGTGGGATTTCAAACCAAACTCACTTATCCGGAGCAGAAAAGAATTTTTAAAATGATCCCCGGATTGGAGAGCGCAGAATTTTTCCGCTTGGGTGCCATTCATCGGAATACTTTTATCAATGCGCCACAATTACTTTCCGGGGACCTGAGCCTGAAGAGCCATCCGAATATCTTTTTTGCAGGGCAGGTGGTCGGTGTGGAAGGATATGTCGAGTCTTCTGCCATGGGTTTGGTCGCCAGTTTGAGTGCCATGTCTCGGTTAAAAGGGACCGCTTTTTCATCGCCGCCTGCAGAAACCGCAATCGGAGCCTTATTGCAATATGTGACCAGCAAAGAAGGGAATTATCAACCGATGAATATCAATTTCGGATTGTTTTTAGGTCTGGAGATGCGGATCCGGGATAAGAAGAAAAGAAATCAGCATATTTTCAACAGAGCTTTGGAAATGCAGGAGAGGTGGTTGGTGAGTTTGGAGGGAGTTAAACGATACAGACGGCCAAAACCTGCTTGAGGTCGCAATCCCCCTTGAATACTTTGAGTATTCCATCCTGTTTCAAAGTGGTCATTCCATCCTTAACGGCTTGAGCTCTGATTTCTTCCACCAGAGCTTTGCTCATGATCATCCGCTTCATTTCTTCAGTGCCTTCCATAACCTCGTGCAATCCGGTTCGGCCTGCATAGCCCGTGTCGTTGCACTTGTCACATCCGACGGGTTTTTTCAACCGAAGATCATTAGTGTACTGGGTGCCCAGTTTTCGGAATTCTTCAAGGCCATATTCCCGGGCCAGTATTTCAAATTCCTTTTGAGAGGGATGGTAGTCCTCTTTGCATTCCTTGCATAGGGTACGGACCAGCCTCTGGGCGACGATCAACAACAAAGCATCCGCAAAGTTGAGCGGATTCATACCCATATCGACAAGACGGGTAACGGTTTCAGGAGCGGAGTTGGTATGTAGAGTGCTGAACAC
>QIDN01000268.1 GCA_003229345.1 Nitrospirota bacterium
ACCGTTAACTGCAAGCGTTGATCCCCGGGCACAATTGAAAAGTTAAAACCAAGCCAGGTCCGGTCTGCGGCGGCCATTCCTCACAAATAGTTACAATAATAATTTTAATTAGTTATAATCAGTATATTGTGGTAATAGATGGATAATACCCTGCATATTGTAGTTATAAAGCTGACTTTAGATAGTTATTATAATTTGATGGTGTTTATAACTAGTTATAAATTGAAAATCGAACTGAATCAATGGATAAAGACCAACCCGAAAGGATCAAAGAATTCATCCTGGCGCAGGTCCCGGAGCACCCGAAGGATGTCGTTCCCCTGACGGTCAAACGGTTCAAGGTAACTCCTACCACCGTCCACCGGCACCTGAACAAACTGCTCACACAAGGGGAAGTGGTCAAAACTGGCCGTACGCGAGGGGCGTCCTATTTCTTAAAATCCTCTTTGCAGAAAAAATTGGAGTTTTCCATAAAGCCGGGGTTGGAAGAACATCAGGTATGGATGGATTATTTTCATGACGCCTTTTCCATTTTACCGGAGAATATTTACTCCATTTGTAACTACGGATTCAGCGAAATGTTCAATAACACCATCGATCATTCCCAGGGAACTCGTATCGCGGTGAGGTCTAAAATTAAAAAAGGTGTTCTAAAACTAAATATTTATGACAATGGCATTGGAATATTCAACAAGGTAAAAAATGCTTTCGGCCTGGAAAATGAGAGAGCGAGTGTTCTCGAATTAACCAAAGGCAAGCTCACCACGGACCCCGAGCACCATACGGGAGAGGGCATTTTCTTCACATCGCGCGCTGTGGATGAATTTACAATCGTTTCCTCGAGATTGGCCTACATTAAAAATAACCTGGAGGATGACTGGTTCATTGAAACCCCTGAGTATCCTATAAAAGGCACTGGTATTTTCCTGGAGATCCGTCTCAATTCAAATAAAAAGCTTAAAGATGTATTCCGCCAATATTCAACGCTTGATCAGGAGGAAGGCGCACCCAAGTTTGACAAAACTCATATCCGGGTCGAACTCAGCAAATCAGGTCAGGAACGTTATGTTTCGCGCTCACAGGCTAAAAGAATTTTGACGGGATTGGAGAAATTCAATCACATTGGCTTGGATTTCAGCCATATCAAAACAGTGGGACAGGGCTTTGTGGATGAGGTTTTCCGGGTATTCCAGAGCAAACATCCGAAAATTAAAATTGAATGGACCCGCGCGAACGAAGACGTGCGCTTTATGATCGAACGTGGCCTTCCGGACTAATCAGAATGAAGGGTTCAGGCTTACCCACCGATGATGTGGTTCAAAACCAGTTTCACGTTTTTGGCGTCGGCATGTGTTTCGAGGGAACCTTCGATGTCGCCCGGCGCGGCGCTGGCGTTGCCATCCTGATCGAGCCTCACGGTCAGAGTAATCGGTCCGTCAAATTCCGCACCCGCCATCATGGTGTCGGCTTGGCCGATGGTGAAAGCATACGGTAGTTGGGTAACGAAGATGCGTTTCACCGCGAGGGGCGGACCACGCTTAACACCCTGAGAACGGGCAAACAAAAACAAAATTTTATTGGAGGGCAGTTGCGCCTTGAGTTTCGGGTCTATTGAAATGGTGCCAGTCACTTTTTTACCGGTCTCCTCAATCACCTGACTCAACACAATCGTCACCCCCTTTTGTCCGGTGGTCACGTCAACCGATCCGGTTATATCCCCCGCACCGGCACGGGCATTGCCATCGCGATCCAGCCGGGCGGTCAGGGTGAGCGGCCCGTCGAAACCCTCCTGCGTCATCACCGCATCGGCAGGGCTGATGGAAAATTTCTGCGGCAGTTGAAAGAAGGTCATTTTCCGTACCGCCACCGGCGGACCGGAATCCACTCCCTGCGTCCGCGCATAAATGAACAGCACCGACCCGTCGGGAATGCCCGCCTTGAGTTTCGGGTCCAAAGTGACGCTGCCAGTCACAGCCTTGGCCTGCAGGGCGGGATCGCTCTGCATTTCCAGCTTCTTGACCACGGCGGGATGGCCCTTATGTTCCTTAAGTTCTTGCTCGCAGGCGCCGAAAAGCAAAAAAAGACCTAAAATCATTGAAAAAAGTGCCCATTGGTTCAAAATCAACCTCCAAACTGCTAATATATAGAGTATTTATGAATCTTTATATGTTATCCTGCATCTTATCTGTAAGGAAAGCGTATCATTATATACCTATTAAGGACAAGTTCATCAGATTGTAACGGCCTGGGGGCCGTTTCCTGGCTTGTTTTTCCGGTAGGAAAGCGAGGAGGCAAAGCATGTTTTATCCTGTAAAAATCACCGACAAGAGGGGGAAGGTTAAAAAAGTTCTGCCCAGCAAAAAACTGAGCAAGGATTATTGGGACAACTATTTCGGCGCACTCAAGAAAAAGGTCCCCCTGCACTTGCAAAAGAAAGCCCAGAAAGCTAAAGACGATCCTAATCTGAAGAATGACGGGTTGACTGCGGACAAGGACGAATATTCTCTGGATTAAATCTCAGGTAACAGGGTTTCGGCCCTGATTCAGAATAGAATATGCAAGGCGAGAGTTTTTAACTCTCGCCTTTTCTCTTGCCCAGA
>QIDN01000086.1 GCA_003229345.1 Nitrospirota bacterium
CCGAACTCCGATCCCATGATGATCCGCAAATAACACAAAAAGATGTTGAAGAGTTCTACCTTAATGAACCGGGAATCAAGGAACTGGGCAGTATGGAGCAGCTCCGGGGACAGATTCGAAATTACCTGGAGAAGATGCGGGGCCAGGGTTATATGAGGAATTTGGAAGCCCGGTACCAGATGGCTGTGGAAAAGGGTTGGGTGGTGGATTACTTCAAACCGCCTAATGATTTTCGTCTTAAAGCCAGTATCGGTTCAGCCGTGTTATGGTTCAAGGGACAAAATGCCCAGGTTCGGAAAGTGTTTGTTATGGAATATTCCGACTTTTTGTGTCCCTTTTGCAAGAAGGTTCAGAGGACGCTGAGTGATCTGCGTAAGAAATATGTGGACACGGTACAGTTCGGCTACCGGCATTTCCCGCTTCATGAGGAGGCGAGGGGTTTGTCGGAAGCGGTGGAATGCGCCCGCGATCAGGGCCGGTTCTGGCAGTTTCAAAGCCTCGTTTTTCTCGATGCCCGCCGTCTTCAGCAAAGTAAGCTGGAGCTTATTAGAAATGCCCGGCGGGCGGGCGTTCGGGACATCTCCTCGTTTGAAAGGTGTGTGAACTCCGGAAAATACCAAGAGCGCGTCCAGAACGACTTCGAAGAGGGAGTTTCTCTTGGCATCCAGGGGACGCCCACTTTTATCATAGGCACCTATAATCACTCCACGGCCACGATCAGCGGGGAAATGTTTTCCGGCGCCGTTGCCCCTTCAAAATTCATCAACCTCATCGAAAAGTACCTGAATCATTCCGAGGAATAATTCAAGGAGGTCGTTGGTTGTGTCCGACTCCCGATTAAGAAAAACGGTCCGGCTTCGTGCCGCCGGGTGGTTTCATCTCTCCGTATTCCCGTTTATTTTTGGATCGGGTTTATTGTGTGCTTGCCTCATTGCCGGATCTTCAGGCTACGCCTTCGACTCCTATCAAAAGTTTGAGAAATCCAAAAAGCAAAACATGCCGCTTCAACTGGAAGCCATGCCCGACAAGGATAAAGTGCGGCCGGGAGAAATTTTCTGGTTACATCTAGTGGCATTTTTGGATGAAGGCTGGCACATGTATTCCCTCGAAAAACAATCCGATGATGAAACGGTGGCGACTCGGATCGAACTGGAAACCCAGGTGTTTCCGCCACAGGGCCGTTGGCAGGAGACGCCGCCCAAGCTGGTCCGTGACGAGGTCATGGAAAAAATAATGAAGACCCACTCCGGCCGTGTCGAATTCACCCGTCTGTTTTCCGTTCCCAAAGGATTAACGCCGGGCGTGTATCCTCTATCCGGAACCCTCCATTTTCGAAGTTGCGACAACCGCATTTGCACTCTGCCTCAGGCAATGAAGTTTCAAACCCGTGTTATAGTGGAAACGGGCGAACCCGGTTGAAAACAGGGGTTCCCGACTCCTGAATTCTTTTTATTTCGTAAATGTCATGCAGGTCATAACCACACATTTCAGCGCCGATTTCGATTGTATGTCCGCCATGGTGGCCACGCACAAGTTGTATCCGGAAGCCAAAATGGTGTTCTCCGGTTCGATGGAAAAACCCCTGCAGGAATATCTGAAAGCCCTCAACCCTCCGTTTCATTTTTCCAGAATCAAGGATGTGGATCTGGATCGGGTCACCCGCCTGATCGTGGTTGATACCCAGGATCCGGAGCGCATCGGCATCTTCAAAAAACTTCTCAATAAAGAAGGCGTGGAAGTCCACGTTTATGATCATCATCTGGATGTGGTGAATCCCCTGAAAGCCGACCGGTCCGTGATCCGCAAACGCGGATCTTGTGCCACCATTCTGTGTGAAGAGTTGGCCGAGCGCGGTATCGACTTGTCCCCCGAAGAATGCACCCTGATGACTTTGGGCATCTATCAGGACACGCATTCCCTGATATCCGTCTCCACCACCCCGGAAGATTTCCAGGCGGCAGGCCGAATGGTGGCCCTGGGCGCCGATCTGAATACCGTAGCCGAGTTCGTCGAAGCTCGTTTGAACGATGAACAGTTAGGGGTGATGAACGATTTGATCAGGAATCTGGAAATCCACAACTTCAACGGGGTGGATGTGGCCTTGTGTACCGCCTCGATGGATTATTACGTCGGGGATCTGGCGGTGGTGGTGTACCGGCTGATGGAACTCGAAAATCTGAATGCTGTTTTTGCCCTGATCCTCCTGGAGTCCCGGGTGTACATGATCGGCCGGAGCCGGAAGGAGGAAGTCAACGTGGCCCACATTGTACGGGAATTTGGCGGGGGCGGGCATGCCCATGCCGCGGCCGCCAGCATCCGCGACCTCACGCTGATCCAGGCGCGGGAAAAACTCATGTCCGTGTTGAGCGACAAGGTGGAACCTCTCAACCGCATCAAAGAGGTGATGCACTACCCGGTTATTTCAGTGAAAGCGGGAGACACGCTCGAGCAAACTGAAAAAAAGATGACCCGGTTCAACCTGAACACTCTGCCGGTACTTTCCGGTGGAAAACCCATCGGCATCATTACCCGGCAGACGGTGGAGAAAGCCCTGCACCACAAAATGGCCCGGCACAAGACCGAAGACGT
>QIDN01000200.1 GCA_003229345.1 Nitrospirota bacterium
CGGGCATGGGGCGGTGGGTATCCTGCACGGTATGAAAAGTTATTTGTTGTTCGACGCGGACGGGCAGATTACCGAAGCCCATTCCATTTCCGCCGGACTGGATTACCCCGGCGTCGGAGCCGAACACAGTCATTTTAAGGACAGTAAGCGTGCCGAATACGCATCGATCACCGATAAAGAAGCGTTGGAAGGTTTCAAATTGTTGTCACTCACCGAGGGCATCATTCCCGCTCTGGAATCATCTCACGCCATCGCTCATGTAGCGAAGATGGCGCCGAAGATGAAAAAGGATGAGATCATCGTCATCTGCTTGTCCGGCCGTGGAGACAAAGATGTCAGCCAGGTAGCGGATTTTTTGAAGGAGGAACTGTGAGCCGCATCCAGAAACGATTTGACTGGCTGAAATCGAAAAGTGAGAAAGCCCTGGTGGCGTTCATTACCGCCGGTGATCCCGATCTCGCCACCACACAGGAACTGTTCTCGGTGATTGAAGAGGGTGGTGCCGACATCATTGAATTGGGCGTGCCGTTTTCCGATCCGCTGGCGGACGGACCGGTGATCCAGGCAGCTTCCCAGCGCTCCCTTAAAAGCGGCACCACCTTGAAGAAAATCATCCAGCTGGTGCGTGATATTCGTCAGTCGTCTCAATTGCCCATTGTTTTAATGACCAGTTTCAACCCGGTGTTCGTTTATGGACAGGAAGCATTTGTGAAGGATGCGGTCGAGGCAGGGGTCGATGGAGTAATTATTCCCGATCTGCCGCCGGAGGAGGCCGGAGAATTTGACGCGTTAGCGAAGACACGGAATTTGGATATGATTCATCTGCTGGCTCCTACCAGCACGCCGGACCGGATCGAGATGGTCGGCGCTAAGAGCCGTGGGTTTGTTTATTACGTTTCCCTGACCGGTGTCACCGGAGCGCGGGATTCTATCGCGAAAGGTGTGGAGGAAAAAGTGACTCGGATTAAGCAGTCTACCTCATTGCCCGTTCTGGTTGGCTTTGGAATTTCCGGACCGGAGCAGGCCAAAGCGGCATCAGTATTTTCCGACGGGGTAATTGTCGGAAGCGCCATCGTCCGCATGATAGACGAAACGCCTGATCCTTCCGAACGGAAGGAAAAGCTCAAGGTGTTTGTTCGCAGCATGAAGCAGTCGCTTCAGGACTGCAAATAGGGGCGGTCCATGGCCCCGAAAATTTCGGTTATCATCCCTGCCTATAACGAAGAAGAATCCCTTCCCCATGTGCTGAACGATCTTCCCCGGAACCGACTCCACCAGGTTATCGTGGTCGATAACCGCTCCACTGACCGGACCTCCGAGGTGGCCCGTGCCAACGGGGCGACGGTGGTCTATGAAAAGCGCCAGGGTTATGGCCAGGCCTGTCTTTCAGGGATGGCGGCACTGGATGCTCCCGATATTGTGGTATTTCTGGACGGCGATTACAGCGACTATCCCGAAGAGATTGATCTGCTGTTAGCGCCGATTCTCAAAGGCGAGGCAGACTTTATTGTGGGAAGCCGGATGGTCCTCAAGGAGAGCCGGAAAGCCCTGTTGCCGCAGGCTCGTTACGGCAACCAACTGGCGGTATTTTTGATCCGGCTGTTTTTTGGGCATCGATTCACCGATCTCGGCCCGTTTCGGGCGATTCGCTATGAATCCTTGCAGGCCATCGGCATGCGGGACAAGGATTTTGGCTGGACGGTGGAAATGCAGATCAAAGCGGTGCAGAAAGGATTGCGCATCCGCGAGGTTCCTGTGCGTTACCGGATGCGGATCGGCGTTTCCAAGATCACCGGAACGGTGTCCGGTACGTTCAAGGCGGGTACAAAAATTATCTACACGATCTTCAAATATTTGATAACCTAACTCGACTCAGTCTGCTGGTTCTGTTGATGCGCCGGACCCTCGAACGGGAAATCAAGATGCTGCGATTCCTTATAAAATCACTGGTACTATGCAGTTGGGTTTTTATTGGGCTGCAGAGTGTACCCGCCCTGGCACTGGATATAAAAAGCCTGGTGGAAAGCCGGTTGAGCAAAGATGGGAAAACCCTTGATTTGACCCGGATGAAAATCAGGACGGCGGGTGCTCAACAGCTGGCTCAAATGGATGTCCTGAAGGGCGTAACCACCCTGCTGTTGGAAGGCAACCTGATCAAAAAAGAGGGGATGGAGGCTTTGGCTCAATCGCCTCATCTTACCCAACTCAAGCATATGGACTTGTGGGGAAACTTCTTGGGAGACCTGGGCGTACTGGCCTTGGTGGAGTCCCCCTATCTGAAAAATCTGGAAACGCTCAAACTCTGGAAAAATGAGATCGGCGAAGATGGCATCGCCCTGATGGCGGAATCGGATCATTTTATTCATCTGAAAACCCTGTTGCTGAACGATAACCTCATCACTCCGGAGGCAGCCGGTTATCTGGCGCAATCCAAGGCATTTCCCGCATTGGAAACCCTGAGTCTGTTCAGAAACGAAATGGGGGATGAAGGAGCAAAGAGCCTGGCCGAATCGCCAAACTTCCTCAATCTCACTCAGCTGTATGTCGGGCAAAATACCATTACCGATGTGGGAGCGGTGGCGTTGGTCC
>QIDN01000102.1 GCA_003229345.1 Nitrospirota bacterium
CATATTGTGTATGTCGGAGAAATCGTCGGCGGCAAAATGCTGAAGGGTGGGGATCCCTATTTTCACGTCCGCGATAATGGGTTCAATTACTGATAGGGGAGAGAGGTTACTCCAGTCCGATCATTTTGAGCAGATCGGTCCGGGTCAGCGCCCAATAGATCCCCAGTCCGACGAAGATGAAAGTGGCCAGGCCTCCGGCCACCAGAAGGATCAGCCGCTTCGGGTCCTTCTCGTAGAATTCCTTGACGTCCACCGCAAAGCTTTCCGCCAGGTTTTCATCCGCGTGTTTTTTGAATGTTTTGTCAATGGCATCCCGGCCGTAGATGATGCCGAAGATGACTGCAATGATCAGTATTTCGATGGCGCCGATCATGGGTTGTGTCCTGAGCCTTCCTGAGCCTTATGTTCCAGCCGTGCCGGAATGAATAAATGTTCCAGAGAGGTCAGTCGCTTGGGGGCGGAGCCTTCCGGTCCGTCCTGGGCGCACCGGAACCCGTAATCGTCCAGCGCCGTATTCGGGTAGCTGTTGTTGCGGAAAGAGGCGTAAATAAAAGACCTGAGGTCTCTCCACGATCCGCCTTTGAGGACCTTGAATTCCCCCCCGATCTGTCCTTTTGGATTTAAGTTGTGATTTTCTTCCTTATAGTACTCCCGATCATACCAGTCGTCCACCCATTCTTTGACGTTGCCCAGCATGTGAAATAGGCCAAAAGAGCTTTTTCCTTCCGGCATGGAATTGACCGGGACCATAACACGGTGGGCGATTTCCTCGGTCCAGTTCTGCCGATACCGGGCCTTTTGAGCGTTGATCGGATCGTTTCCCCACGGGAAGAAGTTCCCCTCGGTTCCGCGCGTAGCCTTTTCCCATTCCGCTTCGGTGGGCAGGCGCTTGTTCTTCCATTTGCAGAAAGCCGCCGCTCCGAACCAGGTCACGTTGTTGATGGGGTAAGATTCCAAGCCCTGGCGGGGTCTGAAATCCTTTTCCAAAGCCAGCATGCCAAATTTATTGTCCTTGTAAAATTGTTTGGAGATTTTGACATCATTTAAAAACGCGGCGAACTGAGCCGCCCTCACTTCATATTTATCGATAAAGTAGGCATCCAGATAGACCTTGTGCTGCGGAGCTTCGTCATCGCCGTGCCCGTTGGCCCCCATAATGAAAAATCCTTTGGGAATCAAGGTCATGCCTTCCGGCACCGAAAGCGCAACCTTATTCAGAAAGCCCCGCGCTTTCTCGGCGAAAGAGCCTTTGGGGCTTTGGGCCAAGTAACGATTGAGCCATTGTCGGGCCTTATCCTTCTGGTTGCCCTGGAATAAAATCCACCCGCCGAAGTAGTTCATTTCTGAAATACCGGGATAATTTTTGAATGCGTCGTTCAAATCTTCGATCATCGCATCGGCGGCTTTGGGGTCATCGGCATCAAGCGCTTTCTGATACCACTTCTCGGCTTCCTTGAATTTTTTTTCGAGTACGCTATAAAACCCCAGGTTCATGTAGGCCAAGGTGATGAGCCGGTTCGCCTGTGAGTTAGCCTGAAGGCTCTGACGGGTGACTTCGATAGCCTTGGCGACATTTCCCGTCTGGTAATACACCCACCCCAGTTGAATATAATTCTCAATGAACCGTGGAGCGCGCTCGATGACGAACTCATATTGAACGATTGCTTTTTGGTATTCCTTCTGCCGGTAATACGCGTCCGCCATGCGTTGATTAACTTCGATGGCCTGCGGGAATCGATTTTGCAAGCCTTCGAAATATTTCAAGGCCAGGTCCGCCTGACCCATTTCCAGGAGCATCGTGCCGATATTCAATTCGGTGATGAGCTGTCCCGGTTGCAGGCGCTTCATGATTTTCAAATGGAGCAATGCGCTCGCGAACTTTTTCTGTTGCATGTAAATCCGCGTCAGCATTTCATGTGCCAGGTGATATCGGGGATTGATCTGTGCCGCCTGCAGAAAAACTTCTTCGGCTTTTTCCAGGGTGTCCGTTTCCATATAGGCCAGCCCCAGGTTGAATAATGTGGAAAAATTTCCAGGGTCGGCTTTCAACGCTCGTTCATAGGCGTGGATGGATTTATCGTGTTGTTTGAGTTCCGAATAAATGTTGCCCAGGTTGTTGAGCGCGTCGATGGATTGCGGATTGATGCTGGCGGACTGCTCCAAATAAAAAATAGCGATTTGAGGTTTGGCCGCGCGATACATCACCAGCCCGACATTGGAGAAGTAAGCTCCCAGCGTTTGTTTTTTGCCAAGATTGCTCATGAAATATTTTGAACCCTTCGCTATCCCAAACCGTTGTTCGTAAAATGAATCGGGAAATGCCGTGCCGCCTTCCGTTGCTTCGATGTTTACCCGGTACTCCGGCGAGTCGTAGCGCACAAAAAAATGATTCGGTAGAGGTACGCCGACCAAAGGCAGGTGCAAGCGCTCGCCGAGAATGAGATACAGTAGAGACAGGTTCATGCAATAGCCGCGTCGGGTCTGTAACAGCCCGTGCAAAAACAATTCCGCCGGATTGACCGGCATACCCGCCGGGTCCAGCGCATCGGTGTAACGGTATCGTCCCTCCTCATGAATGACCTTGCGCA
>QIDN01000366.1 GCA_003229345.1 Nitrospirota bacterium
TGTTTAAGGGAAATGATTTTTCTCAAACAGATGTTGTTCGGGCAGTTTAATCAGCTATTACAATTCCATGATTTTCATCTCCCCCCATGGCTTCTCCGACCTTACCTTTGCTTGACAGTTAACCAGGCCCTTCACTATTGTCTTGGGTTTGCTTAAAATAGCTTCTTTACTATAGGACCGCCTTCCGTGTTTACAACACTGACAGAAAAAATCGAGAGTATTTTCAAGCAGTTACGCGGCCAAGCCGTGTTGACTGAACAGAATATTACCGACGCCTTAAAAGAGGTTCGGCTAGCCCTGCTGGAAGCCGACGTCAACTTTAAGATCGTTAAAGACTTTATCGAGAAAGTCCGGGAAAAAGCCGTCGGCCAGGACGTGCTGAAAAGCCTGACACCGGCACATCAGGTGGTGAAGGTCGTCTGGGAGGAATTGCGCGACCTTTTGGGACACGAACAAAGCGCTCTGCATCTGTCTTCCGAACCACCAACCGTCATGATGATGGTAGGACTTCAGGGCTCTGGAAAAACGACGACCACTGGAAAACTCGCGAAATATTTCAAAGCCGACGGGAAGCGTGTCCTGCTCGTGGCCGCCGATCCTCGACGCCCTGCCGCTGGCGACCAATTGGCCTCTCTTGGGACCGAACTTGATGTCCCGGTGCATCGTGGCACAAATAAGGGAGAACCCGGCGCGCTAGCCGTACAAACCTGCAAAGACGGGGTGACTCGAGCACGGGAGCATGGCTACGACGTCGTGCTCCTCGATACCGGCGGTCGCCTGCATATCGATGAAGAATTGATGCAGGAGTTGGTCGACATCAAAACCGGTGTTCAACCACAGGAAATGCTGCTGGTGGCCGATTCCATGACCGGCCAGGAAGCCGTTGCTGTTGCCCAACGTTTTAATGAGACCTTAGGGCTGACTGGCGTCATTTTGACGAAAGTCGAGGGCGATGCCCGGGGCGGAGCCGTCTTGTCCATTCGTGCCGCCACCGGAAAGCCCATAAAATTTTTGGGTGTTGGGGAAAAACTTGATGCGTTAGAGCCCTTTTTCCCGGACCGCATGGCCTCCCGCATTTTGGGTATGGGCGATGTGCTGACCTTGATCGAAAAAGCGCAGGAGAACTTTTCGCAAGAACAAGCCCAGGCATTGCAAAAAAAGGTTTCCAGTAATACCCTGACGTTGGAGGATTTTCGAGATCAAATTCAGCAAGTGAATAAACTGGGATCATTCGACCAGATTATTGACATGCTGCCTGGCGGCCAAAAAATTAAAAACATGATGAGCTCCGCTGGCGGCGGCAATGCCGTCGTCCCCGAAAAAGAGATGAAGCGGGTAGTGGCCATGATCGATTCCATGACGCCCAAAGAGCGGCGGGATCATACGATTCTCAACGGGAATCGCAAAAAACGTATTGCGAAAGGCAGCGGGACCTCAGTTCCTGAACTTAATCGGCTCATCAAACAATTTTTGGATGCTCGCCGTATGATGAAATCGTTGGTCGGCGGGCAAATCGGTATGGGGAAAGGGAAGCGGAAAAAACGAGGAAAGCTCATCCGGGCCATCCACGCCCGATAAAGTAATTGTTTTTTCCATACGGTCATTTTTACTAGAGGAGAGTACCAGTGGCAGTTCATTTACGATTAACGCGGATGGGCCGGCATAAACGGCCATTTTATCGGGTGGTAGCCGCCGATTCTCACATGAAGAGGGACGGACGGTTTCTTGAAATTCTCGGCACTTATGACCCCTTGAAGGAAACTGATAAAGCTTCGTTCAAGGAAGATCGCGTGCTGGATTGGCTGCAAAAAGGCGCCCAACCCACAGATTCGGTTCGAGCCTTATTACGACGAACCGGCGTATATAAAGCTTTAGCGGAATCAAAAAAACGTCCGGAAGACTAAGAGGCTATTGATCGAGAAGCCGGGTTCCTACGCCACGAGTTCCCTTGATCTTCAGTGTGAAATTTTTCACCATGTTGGCTCAAGTACTGAATCCCATGCACCCACAGACAGATTCTCTGGTGACCATTGGGCAAATATTAAAGCCCTTTGGCATTCGAGGTGACGTGAAAGTCGAATCAATGTCCGACGTGCCAGGCCGGTTTGAGGGCTTACAGACTGTGTACCTCACTCGCCCCCATGAAGCGGGAACTCCCATGGAAACCACGGTGACTCAGGTGCGAGCCGTGAACGCTGGTTATCTTGTCCGATTTTCTGCATTTTCCACACCCGAGGAGGCCGCTCATTTTCGTGGAGCGTGGATTCAAATTCGAACGAGTGCCGATCTCCCCCGCGACCCCGATACGTTTTATCAATTTGAACTGATCGGACTCCGGGTGAAAGACTCTGACGGACAACACATGGGAATCGTCGAAGAAATCTTAGAATACCCGCAACATCATGTGCTGGTCGTTCGGAACAAGGAAGCAGAAATGCTCATCCCTGCTAGTCGAAGAACAATTGAGAGAGTTGACTTAGACAATCGGTGCTTGCACATCGCCTCAAAAAAATGGTGGGACCTGACTCATGCATTGTGACCTTCTCACAGTTTTTCCAGAGCTGATTCAGTCGGTCGGT
>QIDN01000353.1 GCA_003229345.1 Nitrospirota bacterium
GGTGGAACGGGTGCGCTTGCCCGAAACCGTTTTGTGCACCCGGTAATGCGAATCCGCCATGCCCGCGATTTGCGGCAGGTGGGTGATGGAGAGAATCTGTTTCTGCTTCGAAATTTTTTTCAGCTTGGCGCCGACCTTTTCCGCCACCCCGCCGCTGATACCGATGTCCACTTCATCGAACACCATAACGGGCACCGGATCCTGGTCATTCAGAATGGATTTGAGCGCCAGCATCACCCGCGAGATTTCGCCGCCGGAAGCGATTTTCGCCAGCGGGCGCAATTCTTCTCCCGGATTCGGTGAGAATAAAAATTCTATTTCGCCGATGCCGTTGGCATGGGTCCGCGTTTTCTTGTTTTTATAAGTGGTGAAGCCTTCCGCGTCCGGCTCATACAGAAAGCGCACGCCGAACTGTACGTGTTTCATGCTCAAATCCCGCAGCTCCTTCTCCACATCCTTTTCCAGTTTTTCCGCGGCCTGTTCCCGTTGCTTCGCCAGCTCGATAGCGAGTCCGGCTAATACCTTTTGCTGACTTTGTATTTCCGTCTTCAACGTGTCCATGGATTCCTCACCCATCGACAGCGCTTCCAATTCGTTGCCGATGGTCTCCCGGTATTCGAGGATAGTGGCGATGTCGTTGCCGTATTTGCGTTTCAGTCCGTTAATTTCGGCGAGACGGTCCTCGATTTCCTCCAAGCGCGCCGGGTTGAACTCGATCGTCCTCTGGTAATCGCGCAGTTCCTCCGCCAGCTCCTGCGCTTCGAGGAAAGCAGTTTGCCCGCGCTGGGCTTGGATTTTCAGAGCGGGATCGATTTCCGGCAGGCTTTGCAGTTCGCGGTTCACCCGCCCCAGCAACTCCAGCGCCGATCCTTCGGCATCCACCAGTGTGTCCAATGCGTTCTGTACGGACTGATGCAGTTTTTCGGCGTGGTTTAATTTATTTTTTTCGTTTTTCAATGCATCGTCTTCGCCGACGGATAATCCGGTTTTATCGATTTCGCCGATCTGGAAATTGAGCAGGTCTTGCTTCTGCAGGCGCTCGCCCTGATTGGTTTGCATCTGTCCGAGTGTTTGAATTTTTTTCTGGTAAGCGGTGTAATGTTCCGCGAACGCGTCGCGGTCGGCCAGCAGTTTCCCGTAATGATCCAGAAGATCGACATGCGTTTCCGGATGCAGCAGAGATTGATGATCGTGTTGACCGTGGATGTCGATCAACCGGTCGCCGATTTTTGACAGGGCGGCAACGGTGAGATTGCTGTTGTTGAGGTATGCCCGGTTTTTGTCGCTGTTGGAAATGATGCGCTTGATGATCACTTGCCCGTTTTCCACTTCGATACCGAGATCGGCGATCATCGCCAGCGTATTGGGATCGTCGAGGGTGAGGCAGGCTTCGACGGTGGCGGTGGACGCGCCGGAGCGGATGGTGTCGGTATCCGCGCGGCCACCCAGAATCAGATTGAGCGCGTCAATAATGATGGATTTGCCCGCGCCGGTTTCACCGGTCAGTACATTGAGGCCGGAATGAAACTCGATGGCAAGGTTCTCGATGATGGCGAAATTTGTGATGCGGATTTCCTGAAGCATGGGGCCTCAGTGCAGGTTGTGTTCGATTTTTTTCATCAATGCCTGAAACTCGACCGTATGGGTCTTGCTATCCGGGTCGTCGTTCGGTTGCGACGCAATTTCTATCGCACTTTGAAGTTCGGTCCGGGCCAAAAGGTATTGACGATTTTCAAAATATGACTCGGCGAGAAAAAAATAGTTTTCCCAATACCGGGGTCCATAATCCACGGCTTTCAACAGATGGTCAATGGATTTTTTGAGGTCGCCGCCGAGGATTCCCGGCAATTTGAAATAAAGCCGTCCCAGTGCGCGGTGAGGTCCGCCACTATCAATCGCAGGATTTATTTTTACCGCCGCTTCCATATTTTCCCGAAATGGTCCGATGATGTTGAGGCTCCCCCAAATGCCCTTTATTTCCCCCAACCGTCCGAGGCACAACCCCTTGAAAAAGTAACCGACCCCGGAATGGGAATCGCGGTGAATGGCCTTCTCAGAGTGGTCGATGCAGGAGTTCAAATAGGAAACCTGCTGGTCGGAAAGCAGGTGTGCCAGCTTGTAATGGATGTTCGCTATTTCGCAATGATCCCCTCCGGCGGACGGCGATAGCAGGAGCTCGTCTTTCAAATCGAATTCCCGTTGCTTCAGGGACTCCACAGAGATATCCCCTCTATACATCTGGCAGGAGGGGGGCTCCTGGACGCTTTCCGAGGCCACGATGGGCGAGACAAAGCCCAGCATCAGAATCGCCATTCCGGCAATCCCGGCAATCGATGGAAGTCTGCATGCAAGTTTTGGAGTCGTCCTGTTCATGATTTAAGTTATACTGGAAGCCTGCCAGTTCGTCGGAACGGGAGCCACCGGTCGATTGAAACCGTTAATTTATCATAATTAAGTCATGAAACTTCTCAAAATCTTACACCTGTTTGCCGTTTTTACCTTGATTGGACTGACTGGCCCTGCCCAGGATGCCGCCCAAGCGGCGGATGCTCCGAAAGCCGCCGTAG
>QIDN01000451.1 GCA_003229345.1 Nitrospirota bacterium
GGGCGGCGATCTGAAACTACGCATCGAGAAAAATAAATCGCCCGACAACAACGCCTACCACCGGCATTTCATCACCACCACCATTTCCGATACCGGAGTGGGTATCTCGTCAGAAGACCGCGAACACATCTTCAACCCGTTCTTCAGTACCAAGGACAAGGGCACCGGATTGGGACTGGCGATTGCGCACAACATCGTCAAAGCGCATCAAGGCACTATCGACGTTGAAAGCCAAGAAGGCAAAGGCACCACGTTTATCGTCAACCTGCCGGGATGGGAATGAGAGGACTATGACCGATCACGCCTCCAAAAAAATTCTGATCGTCGACGACGAGCCGGAAATGCGCATCGCCATCACCGAAGCGCTGAAGCGCGAAGGCTACCAGACCGATGCGGCAGAGAACGCGCCCAATGCCCTGCATCGTCTCGAAGGCGAGGCATTCGACCTGGTCATCTCCGACGTGAAAATGCCGAAGATGAGCGGGCAGGAACTGCTCCGCGAAATCAAGGAGCAGTGGCCCAACACCCTCGTCATCATGATGACTGCCTACGGCACCATCGACAACGCCGTGGAGTCCATGAAGGAAGGCGCGTTTGACTATCTGCTCAAACCATTTTCGATTGAAATACTGGCGGGAACGGTCAACCGTGCTTTTTTGAGCGACACGGCACCCTCGGTCGCACCTGCGGCCAAAGTTTCCACATCGAAACTGAAGGCCTCTGAGGCGCGCGAAATCGTCACGCAAAATAAAGCCATGCTGGAAATGATGAAGTTCGCCGAAAACATCGCCTACAGCAAATCCACCGTGCTGATCTCCGGCGAAACGGGGACGGGTAAGGAAATGGTGGCGAAGTACATCCACCAATGCAGTCCGCGCGCCGACAAACCGTTTCTGGCTGTTAACTGCGCCGCCCTGCCGGAGGGCCTGTTGGAGTCGGAACTGTTCGGCCACGAGAAAGGCGCGTTCACCGGCGCCATCGCCAAGAAGGACGGCAAGTTCGAGCTGGCGCACAAGGGCACGATTTTACTGGACGAAGTCACCGAAATGACGCCGCCCCTGCAGGCCAAACTCCTGCGTGTGTTGCAGGAACATGAAATCGACAAGGTCGGCGGACGCGAACCGATTCCCATCGATGTGCGCGTCATCGCCACCACCAACCGCGATCCCAAACAACTGATCGAAGACGGCAAATTCCGTGAGGATCTGTATTACCGGTTGAATGTCATTCCTATCAAACTGCCGCCCCTGCGCGAGCGCATGGAGGACCTGCCGGTGCTGGCCGAACACTTCATGAAAAAACACAGCCGGGAAAACGGGAAAAAGATTTCAAGCATCGCGCCGGAGACGCTGACGCTTCTCAACAAGTATCAATGGCGCGGCAACGTGCGCGAACTGGAGAACATTATCGAACGCGCTGTGCTGATCTGTCAGGGCGACGCCATCGAGCCCGCCAACCTGTTCATGGAAGAGGGCGTAACCGCCCCGGAAACTGGCAATGAAAACTCACTTGGGAGCTTTCGCGGCACGATTTACGAAATGGAACGGGAGCTCATCTTCAAAACCCTGGAAGAAACCGGCAACAACAAAACCAAAGCCGCCGAAGTCCTCGGCATCAGCATCCGCACCCTCCGCAATAAACTGAACGAGTACAAAGAGAAAGATAGTTAATATTCCCCCTTGTAAAGGGGGTTAGGGGGATTCCGTCACCCTGAGCCTGTCGAAGGGCGACAAAAATATTTAACCACAGATAAACACTGATGAACCATATCTTTAAAATTGGACTGTCGGCTCTCCTCCTGATTGCTATACAAGGATGCTCGTCGCATGCCAATTATCCGGTGACGCGGCTGGCGGGGTGGGCGCACGCGCAACATGCTCCGTGGGAGGTGTTGGAACTTTCCGCGGAGTTTGAGGATCAGAATTTCAGTTTGTACAACAGCACAACCCATATGATGATCAAAGCCAAAGTGAAAGCGCGGGGTCACGGTACGGTGACCTATCAAATCAAGAAACTGCACATCAGTCAGCGCACGATTCAAGAGGACCTGCAAAAGGTGGTGGACATCAAAATCACGGCGCCGGGCTTTCCGCCCAAGCCCGCCGACCTGTTCATCAAGCAATACCAAAAGAAATATAAAGCAGACACCCTTCCCTTCACGCTGATCGAAATCACCCCGGTCTTTGAAGTGAACCGGTTCCTCCGCAGGGCCGAGACCCGAGAGTTCGATCTGATCATTGAGGAACCCATTCAAAATCGAGCCCCAGGCCGGAATTACTACCGAGTTAAACTCGGCGACCGCCACATCGATCTCGGAACGTTTCAGTAAAAAGCTCCCTCTTTCTCCGAGGGTGGAGTTTGCCAGGTGGAGTTAAAAGAATATGAATTGCGCCCCAGGACCATCAAAAGCCGTGAACCATCAGAAAGTTCCCCTTCCAGGGAGGAGTTGCCGGGTGGCGTCAAAAGCGTGACATTTTTTACCGGCCGGACAGGCGTCCGGTGGCTATTTTTTAAATCTCCTTCTGCAAAAAAAATTAAACCCCTTTATTTATGGATAGTTATGCGG
>QIDN01000186.1 GCA_003229345.1 Nitrospirota bacterium
TTTATTGCGTTTGGCTTTCTTCGCTTTTTCCCGGCTGATGACAAGAAAGCGGGTGGTGTTTTTCGCGCGGTCCTCGATTTTTTCGGCGATGATTTTAAGGTCGTAACATTCCGCCGCCAGTTTTCCGGCTACCGCCGCGGCCTGGTCGTCCTTGCTGGCAATTTCTGCCGCTACCGCCGTGCTGGAGGTGGTGACCTGTTCGATGCCGGACGTGTTCTGATTGAGCCAGTTGCGGCTTTGGGCCAACGGTTGCGGATGCGAGTATATCTGGCGGACCTTTTTGGGGTCGCCGGACTTCGATAAATAGTAAAGAGAGATCCCCAGCTTCACTTCATCGCAAATCACCAACGGCGAATCGACGAAACAATCCAGCGTCAGGTTGACCACGCCCTCGGTGGAATTTTCAATCGGCACCACACCGTAATCGGCATGGCCCTGTTCTACTTCGTGGAAAATGTTTTCGATACTGCCGGTCGGAACGAAGACGGCAGAATGGCCGAATTGCTTGATGGCCGCCTGATGCGAGAAGGTGGTTTCCGGACCGAGATAGGCAATGTTGAGTGGTTTTTCCAGCGCCAGGGTGGCGGAGAATATCTCACGGAAAATACATTCCACCGCCTCTTCCGGAAGGGGACCCGGATTGGCTTGCTTCATACGCTCGATGATCTCCCGTTCGCGATGGGGAACGTGGAAATGGTTCGAGTCGTTTTTTTTGGATTTTTCCTGGCCGATTTGGATGGCCAGTTTGGCGCGCCGGTTGAACAGTTGCAGTAACTTTTCGTCTATCTGGTCGATCTGGTCGCGAATCTCATCAATTTTTGGCAATGCAAAAAGTACCGCCCTTTCGTAGAATTTCCGAAAAACCGTTAGGTTTTCAATGGATAAGGTTGATCATTCCACAGGTAGGCCCTAAAATGCAAGCACAAATTGAAGCCAACCGCCTGTTTTTAAACTTTATGAGGGGAAAATCATGATTCTTCTGGAATTCAGTATGTCACCGATGGACAAGGGCGAAAGCGTCAGCCCGTACGTCAGCCGGTCTTTGGAACTCATCTTGAACAGCGGCGTACCATATCGTTTAGGGCCGATGGGCACCTGTCTGGAAGGGGAATGGGACGAGGTCATGGGCGTCATCAAACAGTGTTTCGAGAAGATGAGCTCCGACTGCGACCGCATCACCTGTTCCATCAAGATCGATTACCGCAAGGGGAAGACGGGAAGGCTGGAATCCAAAATGGCCTCCGTCGAAGCCAAACTAGGGAAAAAACTGAACACCTAACCAGCGTGACGCTCGACCCAACCGGGCAAGACCCGGAGATGACTTTACCAAATCATGGAGGTGCGACCGAGAAGTTACTTTCGCCAGCTGTGTTTTATGGTTGTTGCTGGAGCAATTGTTTAACTTTGGATGTGCAGTTTTTATGTTTGTTGATATGGTCGCGGACGTCTTTCGCCATGGTGGGGTCCGGGTCGAGATGGGATAACTTGACCAGTTTTAGGAACCAATGATGAAATGTTTCGTTTCTCTCGTTTTCGGAATCGGACTCATTTCCCGGCTGGAATTGTTTGCGATGCGCAAAAAATATACTTTCCGGATACATCTTCCATTCCAGCCATTCTTTCGGGAAATGCAGTATTTCCGCCAGTTTGTTTTTAGTGAACCTTGGGATTTCCTTTTGGGTGTAGCCGAATAATTCTTTTCTAAGAGGTTCTGTGCAGTCCTTATGCCGGTTAATCGAACTTCTCATATATTTCCCGGATTTTTCAAGGAAAGATAATCGAAACAGCTTTTTAATTTGTTCTTCGGTTAGATCCCCTTCGAGCCAGTGGAAAAAGGCATCCAGCCTGAAATTCCTGTAACCTCCATCGTTCACATCCGGTTCGGTATCCGATGTGTAGGATTTGTAAAGTTCCTCAAGGATTGCGCTGGGGAGCATTTCCCACGCCCGCCACTCTTTCGGGAATTGGCACTTCTTTAGAAATTCCTGTCTATTCATCAAATCCATTGCAGTAAATCTCTGGATGCTAATCGGTGCAAGAGTTGTAGAAGTTCCTTTATAGGATAAAGGGAGAAGGCTCAAGTGGGTAGCAAAAGTTAAGGGATTTTGAGCTATACGGGAGACTTTTCTGAATCAGACGGATAAAAAAAGCCCCACGCCTGCTGGCATGGGGCTTTCAATTTATAGAGTGTGATCTATTTAAGCAGTCAAGCGACAGGAGCCAGGCTACCCAATATGGAGTTGAGCGTGGCACTGGGGCGCATCGCCGCCTTCACCTTTTTCGGATCCGAGTGATAATAACCGCCCAAATCAACCGGCTTGCCTTTAACGGCTTTCAGCTCTTCAAGAATCACATCCAGTTTAGCTTCCAGGTCTTTGGCGACCGGAGTGAAATGATCTTTGAGAGATTGGTCGTCACTTTGTGCGGCCAGCTCCTGAGCCCAATACAACGCCAGGTAAACATGGGTCCCCGCGTTATCCAACTGACCGAGTACACGGCCGGGGGATTTTTTGTTTTCCATCAACTTGCCGCTGGCCCGTTCAAGTGTTTCTGCCAGGACTTGAGCTTTGGCATTGTTGCGTGTTCTAGCCAAATGCGCCAACGATTCCGAAAGCGCCAGGAATTCGCCGAGCGATTCCCATCGTAAATGCCCTTCTTTGACAAACTGCTGAACATGCTTGGGCGCCGAGCCTCCTGCCCCGGTCTCAAACAGACCACCGCCTTTGATCAGAGGGACAATGGACAGCATCTTCGCGCTGGTGCCCAACTCCAGGATCGGGAACAGGTCGGTCAGGTAATCCCGCAGGACATTGCCGGTCGCGGAGATTGTGTCTTGACCCGCTTTGGCGCGTTTCAGCGCGTGATTCATGGCATCCACAGGCGCCATGATCTGGATGTCGAGACCCTTTGTATCGTGATCCTTTAAATAAAGGTTCAGTTTCTCGATAATCTGCGCGTCATGCGCCCGGTTTTTATCCAGCCAGAAAACTACGGGAGTTGATGATAACCGGGACCGACCGACTGCCAGCTTCACCCAGTTTTGGATCGGGATATCCTTGACCTGACAAGCGCGGAAAATATCTCCTTCTTCCACTGCCAGTTCGTGCAAGGTATTCCCCGCCCCATCAATCACCCGGATAGAACCTTTGCCGGGCGCTTCGAACGTTTTGTCGTGGGAACCGTATTCCTCCGCCTTTTGCGCCATCAGGCCGACGTTGGGAACCGTACCCATCGTGGTCGGATCAAATTGGCCATTCTCCCGGCAAAAATCGATGGCCGACTGATAAATGCCGGCATAACTGCTGTCCGGGATCATCGCCAGGGTGTCGTGCTCTTTACCATCCGTGCCCCACATTTTTCCGGAGGCTCGAATTGATGCCGCCATGGAAGCGTCAATAATGATATCGCTCGGAACGTGCAAATTGGTGATCCCTTTGTCAGAGTCCACCATCGCGAGTTCCGGGCCATTCTTCAGGCAGGCCTGGATGTCGGCTTCGATTTCTTTTTGTTGAGCGTCTGGCAAGCTCCCAATTTTTGCATAGACGTCACCCAAACCGTTATTGGGATTGACGCCCAATTCTTTAAACACTTTTTCATGCTTCTTAAAAACGTCTTCAAAGTAAACGGTAACGCCATGACCAAAGATGATGGGATCGGAAACTTTCATCATGGTGGCCTTCATGTGCAAAGACAACAATACGCCCTGCTCTTTTGCTTTCGGCATCTGTTCCTTAATGAATTGGCGCAAGGCACTGCGGCTCATCTTGGTGGCATCGAACACATCGCCTTTGTCGAGTTTGATGCCATCTTTCAACACCGTGGTTTTCCCGTCCGCGCCAACAAATTCGATTTTACCTTTGCCAGCCGACTTTTCGGTAATGGTGGCGGATACTTCGTTGGAGCAGAAATCCCCGCTCGTTGGAGCAGAAATCCCCGCTCGTCATGGTCGCTACATTCGTTTTAGAATCTTTGGACCATTGTCCCATTTTGTGAGGATTGCTCTTGGCGTAATTTTTGACCGAAACGGCCGCCCGGCGATCGGAGTTGCCCTGTCGCAAAACAGGGTTGACCGCGCTTCCTTTAACCTTGTCGAATCTGGCTTTGATGTCCTTTTCTTCGTCATTTTTAGGATCTTCCGGGTAGTCGGGAATATTGTAGCCTTGGGATTGCAATTCCGCGACAGCCGCCTGTATTTGAGGAAGGGACGCGCTGATATTCGGGAGCTTTATAATATTGGCTTCCGGCTTCATTACGATTTCACCCAGTAAAGCCAGGTCATCCGGTTGCTGTTGCTCTTTCGTCACCCGGTCGGGAAATTGTGCAATGATTCTGCCTGCAAGTGAAATATCCTTGGTGCCTACATTAATATCCGCCGCTTGTGTGAACGATTGTATGATCGGAAGAAAAGATCCGCTCGCAAGCTCAGGCGCTTCATCAACTTTGGTATAAATGATATCAAGTTGTTCTGACATGGTTTTTCCCCATAAAAGATTGCTTAAGAAGATTGATATTCAAGAATACTACATAAAAACCATATGATTGCCAATTCGTTATTTCCTTCTTAATTCTTTCTTGTTTCCGAACTGTCTACTTATGTCCAAATGCGAAAACGCATCTGCAAATCAGCCGTCTCATCCACAAAGCCTCGCCGGATACAGTCTCCTGAGCTTGATGCTGGCAACTCCAAGCCTTCATAAAAAGAGCCATACTCCATACAGGCAGTGGAATTTATAGCCAGAAGCTAAATTGAATTTTCCAAATTGCGCATAATATAGCCCAAGTGAAAGCAAAACTCATCAAATTTTTGGTTTCACACGGGAGAATGGGGTTTTCAAAAATAACCTGATTTTACTTTTTCCGGGCCACTCATTCCAAATCCTCCAGTTTTTTAACCAAGAGGGT
>QIDN01000145.1 GCA_003229345.1 Nitrospirota bacterium
ATGTTCAATTCCAACGCCAATTTATTGATTCTAATTTTTCCCAATGAAAGTTCTCCTAATGCTGTAAGGGAAAAGCAAGCGACAGGTTATTTACCCATGGCGATTTCCTTCTTAAACATTTTCAAATTTTTCCATATGCAGCCGGGCTTGCTCCACCAGACTGGTTGCCAATTCTTCGTCGATTCCTTCCAAGACGACCAACTCTTCTATAGGGGTCACCGATAATTCCGCAATGGTTTGGAATTCATTGCTCTCCAATATTTTGATGATGGCCGGGTCCACTTCGGAAAGTTCGCTCACAGGAAACTCCTGATCCTCTTCCGCTGTTTCGACTTCCTCTTCTTCTGCTTGGGGAGCAGTGTCCGCCTCCTCTTCCTCTGCAGGAATTTCCTCAGCGACCGGTACTGCTTCGGGCCTCTGGCTTACATAGTCTTTAGAAAACTCAAAAATAGCCTCAGCCTTTTTGGGGCCAATACCGGTAATCTTAGTCAGTCCTTCGATGCCCCGGCTAATGACTTCATCAAAGTTCACTACATTATTGGTGAACAGAATGGCGACGAGTTTCTCTCCAAATCCCTTGGCATTTTTGATGATCTCAAGGAAATCTTCCTTGGGAGATTCCTTGAAGGTCAGCAGGCCTGAAGCTTCCAGGAGGCTGCCTCCAGTCTCGGACTGGTTTTTGATGTCGATTTTCCATTTGACCAGTTTTGCGGCGAGACGCACATTCTGACCTTTTTTACCTATGGCGAGTGACATTTGGTCGTCCGCAACGATAATGGTCATGTGGTTTTCTTCTTTATCGCTGATAATCCTGGAAATTTTAGCCGGGCTCAGTGCATTACGTATAAACACTTCGGGATCTTCGGCGTATTCAACAATATCGATTTTTTCTCCACGCAGTTCCTGGACAATTGACTGAACGCGCATGCCACGCATGCCGACACAGGCACCAACGGCATCGATATCCCGGTCATTGCTGCGCACGGCGATTTTGGTGCGGCCGTTGGGTTCGCGCACAATGCCCATGACCTCTACCATGCCTTCGCTGATTTCGGGTACTTCCAGTTCGAACAGGCATTGAATGAGTCCGATATGGGTTCGGGAAAGAATAACCAGCGCATTTTTGGAAGTCTTGCGGATGTCGACCACGTACGCTCGGATCCGGTCGCCACGGTTGAAGGTTTCGCGGAATACCTGTTCGCGCCGGGGGAGAACGCCTTCGGCTTTTCCCAATTCGACGATGATGTCCCCATGTTCAAAACGCTGAACGATGCCGTTGATCAGTTCGCCTTTTCTTTCCTGATATTCGTTGTAGGTGATCTCAATTTCCGCTTCCCGGACCTTCTGTAAAATCACCTGCTTGGCCAGTTGGGCTGCAATGCGACCGAGATCCCTCAATTCCTGCTTGATCAGAACCGTTTCCCCAAGTTGGGCATCGGGAGAAATTTTGACCGCATCTTCCAGTAGAATCTGGTTTTCCGGGTCTTCAATGGCGGCAACGATGGATTGTTCCGCCCAGATTTCCGCTTCGCCGGTTTCTATGTTGAACTGGCTTACGAGGTTTTCCACGTGTGGAAGTTTTTTGCGTGCAGCGGCTTCCACCGCGGTTTTTACAGCATCGATTAGATAATCCTTATCGATGCCTTTTTCCCGGCACAATTGCTCAATGATGTGAATGACTTCAATGCTCATAATTATTAAAACTCTATTTCCAGTCTGGCTTTGGCGATCTGGTCCTTGGGAATTTCCACATGTTGACTATCGATATCCAGAAACAGTACGTCCTTCTGGAAATCCCGGATGGTTCCCTTAAAGCTCTTTTGCTGATGGATGGGAGTATAAGTGGTTACGTGGGCTAGTTTGCCCTTAAACCGAAGAAAATCTTCTTCCTTTTTAAGAGGCCGGTCCAACCCAGGTGAGGAAACTTCCAGGATGTAACTTGAGGGAACGGCTTCTTCCACTTCGATCAAATCTTCAATTTGACGACTGACCCGTGTGCAATCGTCTACGGTGACTCCGCCTTCTTTATCGATAAATATTCTTAGAAACCAGTTTTTACCTTCCTTTTTATATTCAACGTCAACCAGTTCGAGGTGGTTCTCATTAACAATTGGAGTCACCAGCTCTTCGATGGATTCCGTAACCGAGCCTTTACCCATTTTCGGGTCTCCCATGATTTGAGAAAGAACAAGAACCAATAATAGATAGATACAATGAAAATAATGCCCTTCGAAAAAATCGAAGTCTGAAAAATTGATATAAATTTTTGATAATTAAGGCCCATACAAAAAAAGCGGGCCAGAGAGCCCGCTTAGCAGCCCTTTAAATTTACGTAGATTCTACATAATCTCTGCAGTGCCTGCAAGAAAAATGTCAATTTTGGATCGAGTAATCAGGAGTTTTTGAGCCGGCTGGGGATGTCTTGGAGGCCGGCGGGGAAGTCGACAAGCTCAGAAGTCCCCGTTTTCCTTGACTTTAACTCAATTTGGCCGTTTTCCAGGTTTTTCGGGCCGATAATGATCTGGAGG
>QIDN01000322.1 GCA_003229345.1 Nitrospirota bacterium
ATTCCCGGCCAGACATCCCGCATGGTCGTGCCGGTGCCGATAAGGTTGTTGAGTATCTCTATTTCGGTGACGAGTGGATAGGCGGTCATCCCGCTGACGACCAGACCGGCCATAAAGAAAACCAGCAGGCCGCGAATCCATTTCAGTTTTTGGATGTCATGCGTGGGCATCATATCCATAGAATACAGGTCAGTACAGTTTTTCTCCATAAAAACAGGCTCCTCGGTGCTACCTGTATAGTTTTTCTTGATCTGGACGGACTTTTTCACTACCTTACGGGCTTAACTGACAATTTTGGCGGGAACTCCGCCAGTTTGAGGAGAATGGCATGAAAGCGGAAGAATGTACGTTATTCAGCGGCGGGGCACAGGGGGCCGAGGCGGAGTTCGGTGCGGCGGCCGAGAAAGCCGGGATGGAAGAAGTCAACTTCACCTTCGAGGGACACCAGGACGCCCGGCAGCGCGGTCTGCGTAATCTTACCCACGAGGAATTATTGCATGGCGACGTCAGCCTGTCCTACGTTTCCAAACTGATGCACCGGTCCTATACGCAGGGGCCGCTTCTGAAAAAAGTTCTGCAGTGCATCTGGCACCAGATCAACAGCGCCGAAGAAGTGTTTGTCATCGGTAAGATTCTGGACGACGACACCGTCAAGGGCGGAACCGGCTGGGGCGCGGAATTCGCCAAGTTGTGCAACAAACCTCTGCATGTGTTCGATCAGGACGAAAAGCAATGGTTCTGGTGGAACGGAGACCAATGGGAGAAAGGCAATCCCAAAATCCAGAAGCGGCACATCGCCGGCACCGGCACCCGTTTCCTCAACGACGCCGGCAAACAAGCCATCGCCGACTTGTTCAAGAATTCATTCAAATAAGGGGCTTTGGCAAAACGGTTGGACTTATTTCACCAGATCATTTTGCAGGGCGTAGCGGATGAGTTCGGCGTTGCTGCTCATGCACATTTTTCTCATGATATTGGTTCGGTGAGCGTTAACGGTGTTGGTGCTGATAGAGAGTTCGTTGGCGATGTCTTTTAGTTTTTGGCCGGAAGCAATCATAAAGAAAACCTGATATTCCCTGTTGGACAGGGATTCATGAAGAGGTTTTTCCGGGTTAGACCCGAAGTTCATCACCAGTTTTTCAGAGAGGGCGGGAGTGATGTATTTGCCTCCTTTGAAAGCTTTTTTGATAGCATCGATCAACTGTTCCGGTGGACAGGTTTTGGACAAATAACCCGCCGCGCCATAATTAATCAACCTCAAGCCGTATTGTTCTTCCCCGAAAATACTGAGAATGATGACTGGCAAACTTGGGTGTAGAGCTTTCAACTGGATCAGCGTTTCGAGACCGTTTTTTTCCGGCATTTCAATATCCATGAGTATTACATCGACCTTCAGGTCCGGTATTTTTTCCAGGACCTGGACACCATTTTCGGCCTCTCCAATAACTTCGATATCCGGCGTCTGGGAGATAATGTGCTTTAAGCCATGCCGCACCACCTCATGGTCGTCAGCAATAAAAACCTTAATGGTTTGATTTTTATATGGGCTCATAGTGATTTAAGGGTATGTGGGCTTTTAAAGTGGTCCCCAGTTGAGGCGCTCCGTTAATGGTCAAACGTCCTTTCCAGAAATTGATTCTCTCCCGAATTCCCAGTAACCCCAGTGAATCCGAATTGTGAAGTTGCTCCGGATCAATTCCGATTCCATTATCCTTAATCGTCATGACCAAATCGTCGGGCTCAAACTGGAGAGCGATTTCAATTTCCGTAGCTTTAGCGTGACGCGCCACGTTGGTCAACGCTTCTTGAAAAACTCTGAATAAAGAGGTGGAAAGTTTTTTATCCAGCTTGATATCAGACTCCGCAAGATTCAGTTTGCATTTAATTCCCGTCCGGTTCTCGTAATCCTGAGCCTGCCATTTGATGGCATCCACCAAGCCGCAGACATCCAATATTTGCGGACGGAGCTCAGTCGCAATCCGGCGTACGGAATTGATGGTGGTATCGATCAAACCCCCCATCGACAGCACTTTCTCGCGCAAGCAACCTGGATTGGATTGCAGGTCCTTTTCAAAGCAGGAGAGCTCCATTTTTAATCCGGTCAGCATTTGCCCCAACTCATCGTGCACTTCCCGGGCAATCCGGGTTTTTTCGTCCTCCCTTATGGATTGCAAGCTGTGGCTCAGTTTCCGCAGTTGTAATTGAGAGTCTTCCAACTTCTGGACGACGCGCAGGCGTTCCTCCATTTCATTTTCAAGATTCTCATAGGTTATTTTCAGGTTTTGAAAATCCTTAGCCCTCAACTTCTCCTGCCGATACAGAGTGATTCCCACCGCCAGAGTCATAAAAATACTGGTCGCGACTAACGCGAATTGGGTCAATCGAAAACGCTGAAGGTCCTGAGTCATGACATGTTGCAGAGTCTGCTTCACCGTTTTGGCTTCTTTGAGAAAAACCGCAAAAATCCGATTATATTTTTGATCGATTTCAGTCCCCGGTCCCGATTCGTTTCTCTTTTTCAAC
>QIDN01000140.1 GCA_003229345.1 Nitrospirota bacterium
AGGGCTATGTTTGAAGAAGCCTGCGATGTGCTTGGAAAAGACATCAAGGATATTTGTTTTAATGGTCCGGAAGAGGCTTTAAGGTTGACCGAGAATACGCAACCCGCACTGTTGATCCATAGTAGTATTGCCTTGAAAAGATTGAAGGAGCATGATATAGATTTTGTAATGGCGGCAGGCCATAGCTTGGGCGAATTTTCTGCGCTCGTTGCGGCGGGAGCTCTCAAGTTTAGGGATGCCGTTCATCTGGTTCGTCAACGGGGTCGTTTTATGCAGGAAGCCGTACCGGTTGGGGTCGGCGGCATGGCGGCTATCATTGGCTTGCCCTTGGAGAAAATCCAGGAACTCTGCAACGATATCTCCACGAATGGAAAAGTTGTTCAACCGGCCAATCTGAATAGTCCAGAGCAAATAGTCATCGCAGGTCACAAAGAGTTGGTGGAAAGCGTTTCCGAAAACGCGAAGCAGGCGGGTGCCAAAAAATCCGTTCTGTTACCGGTCAGCGCTCCTTTTCATTGTTCTTTGATGAAGCCTGCGGAAATCAAACTTCAAGGTGAACTGGAACAGACTGAGTTTCAGGATTTAAAGGTTCCCGTCATTTCCAATGTCGAGGCCAAGTCCATTACCAAGGGAAGCGATGCTCAACAAGCTCTGGTCCGGCAAGTCTGCTCTCCGGTGCGTTGGTTGGAAACAATGCAATATATGGTCGATCAGGGAATTCAGGTGATCGTGGAAATCGGCTCCGGCAAAGTATTGTCAGGATTAATGAGGCGATTCGATAAAAGCGTGGATTGTTATCAAGTGGGAGATCCGGAGTCCCTGGAAAAAACAGTCGCTGCATTAAAAAGATAATCTATCAATTAAGGTGATCGATGGAGCTCAAGGACAAAGTCGCCCTGGTGACGGGTGGAGCACAGGGAATTGGAAAGATTGTTGGGGAAGAACTGGCGCGTCAAGGTGCCCATGTAATTCTAGGTGATGTTAATCTGGAAGGCGCTGAAAAATCGGCAGATGAAATCAAAAACAGTGGCGGTTCCGCCTCCGCAGTGGAATTGAACGTGACAGACGCCGGGGCGGTACAAAAATGTTTTGATTCTGTCTCCAAAGAATTTAAACTGGTAGATATCCTGGTGAACAATGCCGGGATCACCCGCGACGGATTGTTGATGCGGATGAAAGAAGCCGACTGGGATTTAGTGCTTTCCATCAATCTCAAAGGTTCCTTTCTGTGCAGTCAGCAGGCGGTCAAGCAGATGATAAAGCAAAAAAGCGGATCCATCGTAAACATTGCTTCCATTGTCGGTTTGATGGGTAATGCAGGGCAGGCCAATTACTCGGCTTCCAAGGCGGGATTGATTGGGCTCACCAAGACCACTGCCAGGGAGGTGGCATCGCGAGGAATCCGGGTTAATGCGATTGCGCCGGGTTTTATCGATACCGCCATGACCCAGGCTTTGGATGAAAAAGTTCGAGAACGGCTCATCGAGCAAATCCCGCTGGCTCGGTTGGGTCTACCCGAAGATATCGCCAATTGTATTTCATTTCTTGTTTCGGACCGGGCCGGTTATATAACGGGTCAGGTTATTAGTATTAATGGTGGGATGTTAATGTGACCTATTGAGGAGCGTGTAAACTATGTCAGTGGAAGATAAAGTAAAAGAAATAATCGTAGATCAGTTGGGTGTAGATGAAAAACAAGTAACAGGCCCTGCGGCGTTTATCGATGATCTGGGTGCCGATTCGCTGGACATCGTGGAATTGGTCATGGCTTTGGAAGAAGCCTTCGAGATCGAAATCCCGGATGAGGATGCCGAAAAGATTGCTACCGTCGAAAATGCGATTAACTATATCAACAAGCACACCAACTAATCTTCGTAACCCATTCGGAAAATTTTATGTCGAGACGTGTGGTCGTTACAGGGTTGGGCATGTTATCGCCCCTGGGTATTGGTGTGAAGGCGAATTGGGACGGGGTATGTGAAGGGAAGTCAGGTATTGGTTATATTTCCAAGTTTGAGGTTCCTGAAGATTTCCCAGTTAAGATCGCCGGTGAAGTTCAAGGGTTCAAGCCTGAGGATTACATCGACCATAAAGAAATCAAGAAAATGGATACCTTTATCCATTATGCCGTGGCCTGTAGTCAAATGGCTGTGGAGGACTCCGGCTTTAAGATCACCGATGAAAATGCGGAGAGAGTCGGCGTTCTGGTGGGCGTTGGGCTGGGCGGTTTGCCGGCCATTGAGAAGTACCACCAGATTTATCTGGATAAAGGTGTAAAAAAAATCACACCTTTCTTTATCCCCATGCTCATCCCCAATCTGGCTTCCGGGCAGGTGTCCATTGATTTGGGAGCAAAAGGCCCCAACACCTGCGTTGTGACCGCCTGTGCCACGGGAACACATGCCATTGGGGATGCGTATCAAATGGTTCGTGACGGGGTGACGGATACGATGATTGCCGGAGGTACCGAGTCGGTCATCACTCCTCTGGCGATTGGTGGGTTTGCCGCCGCCAAAGCGCTG
>QIDN01000258.1 GCA_003229345.1 Nitrospirota bacterium
GGATTCGTTGATCCGCGCGATGTAGCGGGCGGGCAGGTTGATGTTTTTGTAGAGTTCGCCGTTGAAGAAAGACGACGCTCCTGCGCCGAGCCCGATGTATTCGCCGTCCACCCAGTAATTGAGGTTGTGTCGGCTTTGCTTTCCCGGTTGCGCGTAATTGGAAATTTCGTAATGTTCGTATCCGGCTCCGGTGAGGGAGTCGATCGCGATCTCAAACAGTTCCCGCTGGAAATCGTCCGGCGGCATTTTCAATTGGCCCTGCAATTGTTGTTTGTAGAAGATCGTGTCCGGCTCAATGGTCAGGTTGTAGGCTGAGATATGATCCGGTTCCAGAGCAATCGCCTTGTTCAGATTCGATAGCCATTTCTTTATCGTTTGCCCCGGCAGAGCGAACATGAGGTCGAGCGACAGATTGTCGAATCCCGCTTTTCGCGTTCGCTCCACGGTGAGGTACACTTCGTCGACGCTGTGCACCCGCTCCAGCCGTTTCAGTTCGTCCGCATCGAACGACTGCACACCGATGCTGAGGCGGTTGAATCCGGCCTCGCGCAATTGTTTGAGATCGGTTTGCGGGATGGTGGCCGGGTTGGCCTCGCAGGTGACCTCGGCTTGTGGGTCCACCTGAAAATGCTGGCGGCAGGCTTCCAGAATGCGGGTCAGATCAGCAAAGGGCAGGGTGGTGGGGGTGCCGCCGCCGAAAAAGATCGTGGCGACTCGGCGGTCCTTGGCGCCTTTGGCCGCATGCTCCATTTCCATGAGCAGGGCGCGGACGTAGGACTCCATCTCCGCTTCGTTGATGTTATGCGAGTTGAAGTCGCAGTAGCTGCATTTGTGAAGGAAATAGGGAATGTGAAGGTAAAGTCCGATGGGTTCCATAGGGTGATCCAAGCTTGGTTTATGACGTATCCTATACTACAATTGATTCCGTACAATGAAACGATTCGCCCACCTTCAAAAGAAGTGAACCATAGCATTTTAGCCTCAGAGAGCACAGGATTCAAATCGGGTTACGCGAGCCTCATCGGCAAGCCCAACGTGGGGAAATCGACCCTGCTCAACCATCTGGTATCGAGCAAGCTGGCGGCGATCTCCCGGCGGCCCCAGACCACCCGCAACAAGATCACTGGCATCTGCCACCTGCCCGGCGGCCAGATTATTCTGATGGACACGCCCGGCATTCACCAGTCTACCAGCAAACTCAACCAGGCAATGGTGCGCACTTCGATGAGCACTTATGGGGATGTCGACGTCATCCTGTTCATGGTCGACGCCAAGCAGAAGTTCCGGCCGGAGGACGAGTTTGTGCTGGATTCATTGAAAAATGTGAAGACCCCGATTTTTCTGGTGATCAATAAGATCGACCTGATTCCCAAGCCGGAAGTATTGAAGTTGATGAACGAGTTGAAAAGCCGCGCGCCGTTTACCGATATCATCCCCATTTCCGCCTTAAAGGAGGACGGGCTCGATCTCCTGAAAGAGATCCTGCTCAAGCATCTGCCGGAGGGACCGCAGTATTTTCCCGAGGATATGATCACCGACTGTCCGGAGGAGTTTCTGGTGGCCGAGATCATACGAGAGAAGATCATCCGCCTCACCCATTTGGAAGTGCCCTATGCCGTGGCAGTGATAATTGAGGGGATGCGCGAAGGCCATAAGGGGGTAATCGTCATCGATGCCGCTATTTACGTTGAAAAGACTTCGCAAAAGAAAATTATCATCGGCGAGAAAGGGTCCCTGCTCAAAAAGGTCGGGAGCCAGGCGCGGACAGAAATTGAGAAACGTTTGGGCAGTAAAGTGTATCTAAACAGTTTCGTGAAAGTTAAGGAGCGCTGGCGGGAAAGCGCGCGCTATTTGAAGGAATTCGGGTATACCCATGGTCACCATTAAAAAAGACGACGAAATCGAATTGATGCGCATCTCCGGTAAGCTGGCGGCGGAGGTCCTGTTGATGATCGCCCCATACATCAAGCCGGGGGTGATGACCAACGAGCTCAATGACCGGTGCCACGATTTTATCATCAAGAACGGAGCTATCCCCGCGCCTCTGAATTACCGGGGATTCCCGAAAAGTATCTGTACCTCGGTGAATGATGAGATTTGTCATGGTATCCCCTCGAAACGCAAACTGCGCAACGGGGACATGGTGAACCTGGATATTACGACGATTTTGGATGAATTCCACGGTGACACCAACCAGACATTTTTTGTCGGGTCGCCCCGCAAGAAAGCCCAGAAACTGGTGGACGCCACCCGGGAGGCTCTTCATAAGGCCATTGCCATTGTCCGGCCGGGAGCACGGCTGGGGGATATCGGCGCGACTATCCAGCAGCATGTGGAACCGAAAGGCTACTCCGTGGTACGCGAGTTCTGTGGCCATGGCATCGGACGCAATTTCCACGAGGACCCGCAAGTCCTGCATTTCGGCAAGTTTGGACAAGGCCTGGAACTCAAGAAGGGGATGACCTTCACCATCGAACCCATGATCAACATGGGCAAACCCGACCTCAG